>JASHUI010000031.1:0-15000 GCA_030040095.1 Streptosporangiaceae bacterium
GTCTCCACCGCCGGAGATTGGCTGTACAAGCTGGCACTGCCGCTGCTGGTGCTGCGGACGACGGGGTCGGCGCTGCAGACCGCCGCTGTCTACAGCCTCGAGTACTGGCCCTACCTGCTCCTTGGCCTCGCCGGGGGGGTGATCGCCGACCGAGCCAATCGGCGGCTCCTGCTGGTCCGCGCGGACGCGCTCGCCGCGGCCGTCGTTGGCCTGCTGGCGGTGCTGGTCTGGCAGGGCGAGGCCCGGCTCTGGATGGTGTACGTCGCCGCGTTCGCCCTGTCGGGGATCAGCCCGGTGTACCAGGCCACGTTCCAGGCATTAGTGCCCCGCACCGTCCCGGCTGAGCGGTTGAACTGGGCCAACTCACGGATCCAGGCCTCGCAGGGCGCGCTTGACATCGCCGGCCCGTTGCTGGGCGCGGGCGCGGTCGCCGCCTTAGGCACCTTGGGCGCGCTGAGCCTGGACTCCGCGTCCTATGCGCTGTCCGCACTGGCCGTGGCCCTGATGGCCCGCGCGGTGGCCGAGCGTCGGCGGGTCGGCCACGGCACCGTCCTGACCGACTCGCGCGCGGCGGTGTCCTTCCTGCGTCACACCCCGGTACTGCTGTGGGGTTCCCTGCTGGCCAGCGGGAACGCGTTCGGTACGTTCATGATCGAGTCGAATATGATCACCTACCTGGTGCGGTTCCAGCACCAGCCGGTGGCCTCGGTCGGCATCGTGTTCGCGGCACTCGGCGCCGGCTCGCTGGCTGGGGCCCTCGTGGTGACGCGAATCCCGCGAGCCGCGAGGCCCGGCTTGCTGATCATTATGTGCACAGAGGCCGGCGGCGCGGCCACTGCCCTGCTGCTGTTCCTGCACAGCCTGCCTGCCATCGCGGCGGCCTGGTTCGTGCTCGGCGCCGTTATGATGATCTTCATCGTGACCTTCACCACGCTGCGCCAGCGGCTGATTCCCGAAGAGATGCTCGGGCGGGTCATCATCCTCAGCCGGATGCTGGCGTTTGGCCCGCTGCCGCTTGCCCCCCTGATCGGCGGTGCCCTGCTCGGCGCCACCGGTCACTTCTGGCTGGTCCTTGCCGTCTCCGTCGCCATCCAACTGGGCACGGCCACGATCGCCCTAGTCACCCCGCTGCGCACCGCCACCGCCGTTCCAGCCTGATGGCCGAGGGACCTATCCCGGCCTGGCGGCATCCGGCTGACGCGGAAACGGTTAGCTTACCTGGCTGAACATGCCCAGCCTCAGCTCGCATGTGACGAGCCCGTCCTCGCCAGGGAACCAGAGGCCGTCGGGTCCCGGCAGCATCTCGGTAATCTCGATCTGCCCGGATGTTTTCCTGGCTAGCCGGACTAGCTGCCTGACCAGGAGCGGCGCGTCGAAGTCCACGTAGATTGGCTTGGCCTCACCGGAAACCTTGACGAACACATGCCGGGGCAACCTGTGATCCCGCTGGACCCTCTTCGCCCGCAGGAAGTCACCACCAGCTATGTCATCGAAACGGGCGCTGCCATAGGCAATCGGCCGGGCAAACTCCTCCGCTGGCACGTTCCAGCGTTCCCGCTGGAGGATCGTCCGGCCGAGCTCAAGTCGCGGCACATGGGAAAGCCCGGCGGACTTTACCGGCGGACCCGAGTAGTACCTCGGCCAGCCGAAGATGGTGAACGGGTTGCGCGGGAGCTGGAAGGTCCCGAGGGGCGGCCCCATCAGACGCACGAACGTACGCAGGCGCGGTGCGTACAGCCGCAGGCGGGATCCGTCCAGAACCACCTGCAGGTCGTGCAGGGCCAGCACCTCACTCCGGTCCTTGGGCGATCGGCCTTGCACCTCCACGTCGATGCCTGGCAGCGAAAGCTGAGCCAGCGTCTTGTCCGAGTGTGACCGGATCACGTCCGCCACGATCTCGTCGGCCGGCAGCAGCGCCGCGTACCTGGCCGCCACTTGCGCGCCGAAGCTGGTGTCGAACGCCTGCAGGAACGATCCCAGCGGCCCGTGACTTAGCAGTTCCCTCACCGCGTGACACTCACCGACGAGCACACGGAACGAGCCGCGGCGAATGCTTTCCGCGGAGTCGGCGACGACCATGAGGTCGATGTTGCAGACGGCCGGCGTCGGTACCGAATGCGCGTCGAGCAGCGCGCCCAGCCGCTGGCCGTCTATCGTGACGACTGACTCGCCTGTAACCGACGCCGGCAGCAGCTCGTCTCGCACCAACTCGTTGAGCGAGTCGATCTCGCGGTCGATCGCCAGGTACCGGGGCTCGATGCGGTCCAGGTCATCGAGGAAGTCCCGGAGGAACACGACCGGAGACACCGACCGTCCGGCCGGGAAACGCGTCTGCCACCAATCGGCAAGCAGATCCCGTTCGGCCGTCAGCCGACGCCTCGGGCCCAGCAGGAACAAGTCATAGACCGGCGCGAGATCCTCCTCGATGACCCGCAGCAGCCTGCCGCCTATCCGCAGGCCAGGCAGAACCCGGTGGAACTCCTCTGAGAGCAAGCTCCGGTCCGCGTAGACCTTCCCCAGGCCGCGGGCGGCCACTTGCCCAGTAAGCTTGGCGAACTGCTCTTCAAGGTTGCGGAAGATCTGCTGTCGGCGAGGCGTTGAGGCAGCGGGGAATTCTGCCAGGTCACGAGATGCCGCCTCCAGTTCCCCACGCCACAAGCGCAGTCCGTCGTGGGGACCCTGGCCGTCGGCCGCGGGAAGGTCGGCGAGCAGCCGGGCGAGCGGGTCAGGCGGTCCGACCGGTACCTCGAGCTCGGCGATCAGCGCCCCGGCTGCCGCCATGGCTTTCACCCGCTCTAAGAATCCGTCCCAGCCATCCTGCCCGCTCTGATCGGGTCCGTTGCCTCTGCCGTGGCCGCGGCGCCAGGCCTCGAAGACATCTTGGAGAGTGCGTTGCCCGTCACACAGCAGCAGCAGGTCGGCGTCGCGCTGGCTGACCTGTACGGGCTCGCGTAGCCGCACCCCGCGGCGCACCGCTCCTATGAATGCGGGGTCGAAATCCATTTCCAGCACGTGCAAGGTAGTTCCGTCGAGGAACGCACCAGGCCCGCGACGCGGGCGCAGCCACGGTGCGACTGGCTGAGCCTGACTGATCGCGGAGGCGATTGCCTCGGCGCTCCAGTGCGAATAGAACGCCGTGCCGCTGATACGTCCAACCCCGTTCCAGGTTATCGACGGCGCGGCAGCGTCCATGAGGCCCAGAGTGAATGGTCCGAACTTGCTGGTGGTGTCGTTCTTAGAGCAGACGCGCTGTAAATACATCACCAGCGTATCGATCTTGCCACGGTCGCGGCGCTGGACGCCGCCGTCGGTCAGCCGCACCGGGCGGGACAGGAAGTCCTCGAACAGCTCGTAATTGTTGTGATTCGAGATGAGTAGCACGTTCTTCATGCGATCGGCGCGGAAACGATCGGCCACTGCCATGCTGTGCCGCGTGAGTACTTGCCGGCAAATGCCCTCGTAGTTCGCTAACGCCTGCCGCATCGTATCGACCGCGGCGTTCCAGCGCGCGCCTGCCTCCGCAAGGCCAGTCCCGGCTTCTGCCCGGCACGCGCCGGAGAGCGCCTCGATCGCCTGCGGCGGCAGCGGGCTAGCCAGTTCGACCGCGCGGCGGATCGACGGTAAGTCTGGGCTTGGTCGTTGTCCGGGTCCCGTGCGCTCCGCGATGTGCAGAGCGGCCCGCGCGTCAGCACGGGCCTGCTCGAACTGCGAGCACGCCGCCAGGAACCGCTCCGAAGATGAAACCGCTCCGGGCGCCTCCAGTTCGGTCAGCCAATGAAAAGGGAACCCGGCCTGACGGACGCCGAAGAAAGGCAGCGCGACCCACCGACGCGAGTCATCCGGAATACCAAGCGACATGCTCATCGTCATCCTCCATCAGAAGGAAGATGCTAACATACGCTATATATCATACTCAAGCCGCACTGATGAGACAAATAGTGACAGACTTCCGGAAATTCCTGTTCGGTCAGACTGTCTCACGCCTGGGTACGTCCTTCACCGCGGTGCTCACCCCGTTGCTTGTTTTCCGGCTGACCGGATCCCCGGTGAACCTGGCATTATCAACCGCCGCGTTCTTCCTGCCTTACCTGCTCTTCGGACTCCTCATCGGAACCTGGGCCGACCGGGTCAACCGCAAGCGGACGATGATCCTCGCCGCCTGCGGCCAGGCGCTCACGGTCGCCTCGATTCCCGCCGTCGCAGGGACGGGTCACCTCACCGTCTGGTGGATCTACGCGGTCACGTTCACCGCTTCGACGTTGTCGATCTTTTTCTCTACCTGCGAATTCTCTGCTATCCCGTCCCTGGTACCGGATAAGGAGGCGTTTGTCCGAGCCAACGCCGCGGTTCAGGCCAGTTACTCGACGGCGACGATCGCCGGGCCCCTGCTGGCGGGCACGCTGTCCGCTTTCGTGGGACTGCCTGACCTGTTTCTCGTTGATTGCGGCTCCTTCCTGGTGTCTGCGGCGATGCTGTGCCGGGTCAAGGCATCTTTCAACCTCGCAGAGCGACAGGCGCGCCAGGACCGCTTGCTGACCGCGCTCGGCGCGGGCCTGCGGTACGTGTGGAACAACCCGTTGCTCCGCGCGCTTGCCCTGGTTGTCGGGCTGGTAAACTTCGTCTCCAGCACCATTAACGCACAGCTAGTGCTATTCGCTAAACAGCAGCTAGCCGCTTCGAGCTTCCGCGTGGGCATTCTATATGCGGCAGGCAGCGCTGGCGTGGTTCTGTTTTCCCTTGCGGCGGGCCGGCTGCGCACGCACCTTACCTTCAGCCAGGTCACAATCGGCGCGCTCACTTTCTTCGGATTCGGCGCGGTGGTGGTTTCGCTGACACACGAGTACTGGCTCGGGACTGCTTTGTGGGCAGTTATGTACGGCTGCACGAGCCTTTTCAATATCAACGTCGCGAGTCTCAGGCAGGCGATCACGCCGAACGAACTGCTCGGCCGGGTCGTCAGCATCGCCCAGGTGCTGGCGTGGTCGGCGATCCCCGCAGGAACGCTGATCGGCGGGATCGCTATCGACAGGGCCGGAGGCTCTGCTCCGGTCTTCCGCGTGATCGGCGTGCTTATAGTGTTGATCGCTGGCGCGTCAGTCTTCTCCCCGCTCGGCCGGGCCGATGCCCGCGGGCTCCTGGTTCCCGTCCCCGCGGCGGAGCTTCGAGCTGATGGCTCCGGAGAACCCAGCGTTGAGCAGACCTCATCGAAGGATTGAGACTCACCGCAGGCCCTGTCGGCTCAGCTAGCAGACGCACCGGGCACGGCGCCCTCGACGATCGGAAGACAGAACCGCACCCGCTGTGCCGTCGACAGCCCGCGAGGGATGGGCACGACCTGGGCACCGGCGAGGTTCAGTTCCTCCTCCAGCCGGGCAGCCACCGTGTCCTGCCGGTCGCGCAGCGGGTCGCGAAACGGATCTGCGTCGGCTGTGAACCGATCGGCGCAAAGGAAGACACGGTCGTAGACACATCCCCACGCCATCGCCAGCTGGCGCATCGCTTGGACCATTGGCGAGCTGACCGCTTCCGGGGCAAGGACCTCGGAGCAGTGCGCGAGCACGTTGAAGGTCGTCTTGTCACAGACGAGCACCTCGCGGTGGCGAGCCGCGCGCAACTGAGCCGATACCTGCGCCGTCAGCAGGTCGAGTTCGGTGCTCGTGTCGGCGGCACCGCCATGCAGGGCGAACTCTTCGACGAAAGGGCTCGACGCCGCGGGCTCTGGGACGAACGCGGCGACCCGTCCACACTCGATGAGAGCGGCGGTCAGCGCATGGGCTAGCGCGGTCTTTCCCGCAGCTTGCGGACCTTCGACCGCCACGATGGTGCATCCCCTAATCGACACGCGGCGGCCCCCAATCGGCACTCGTGACCATTGCGTTAGCGAACCCGTTACACCTGATCCGGATCGTACTGGGTCCGCGCCCGCCACTTCCCCGGCGCGTTTGTGACGGGCACGCCTTGCGGGCACTCTTTGTAGTGCGCCCGTCTGCGCCCGGCGGGTCTGCCTGGTGCCTGGCTACCAGCTGCCGGCGTCGGCGACCGGCAGCGTGGCGAGCCGGGCCGCCTCGTCCGCGGGCACGCCGAGCAGCCGCAGGATGGCCTCGGCGAGCTGGTCGACGGCCTTCTCGTTCATCCGCTCCGGGTGATCCTGGCAGAGCCGCAGCAGGCCGAGTAGGCCGCCGGCGACCGTGCTGAGGGCGACGTTAGGGTCCAGGGCAGTGAAGCGCCCGGCTTGCTGCCCTGCCCGGATGTCGCGTAGCGCGCGGGGCGCCAGGCCGGTGGGCGAGTCCAGGACGCCCAGCCCGGCGCCGGTGAGGAAGCGGGCCATGGCAGGGTGGGTCCAGCCGAGCCTGCCGGAGATGCGGAAGGAGACGGCGAACACCTCGGCCGGGTCTGCGATGCCGGCGCAGGCCCGGTCGATCATCTGGCCCCAGCGCTCGAGCACCTCGGCGGACGCGGTGGCGAACAGCTCGTCCTTGCCGTCGAAGTGGTTGTAGAAGGAGCCGAACCCGATGTCGGCGGCATCGGTGATCTCCTGGATGCTGGCCCGGTCTGCGCGCCCCTCGGCGATCAGCCGCACGGCGGCATCGATGAGAGCCTGTCTGGTCCGCGCCTTCCGCCGGTCGAGCCGGGTTGGCCGGGGCGCCTCGGGTTGTGCCGCTTCCGCCATCACTGCCCCTCCTGTTCAGGACCCGCAGCCCCGGCCGTCCCTGCGCCAGCCTGGTGGCCCCGATATCGCGTCGCGGGCGCATCAGTTCTGACGGTTTGTAACAGAACTGACGAGCGCAGGTTACCAGGCTGGACCTGCAGGAAGCCTCTTGACGATTCAAGCGTCATGACTGAGACTATAATCAGGACTGATAAAACTATGTACGAACTCGGGTGAGGGGGCCGACTATGGTCACGCAGGACAGCAGCGCCGGATCGCCGGCCCGGCCCCGACAGAATCAGGATCCGCATCGGTCGCTGCACAGCCAGGCCGGCGCGCTGCGGGGCGAGCACCCGGGCCGGTCGCCCGACCCGCTGGTGAAGGTCGCGGGGCTGGCCTGGCTGGAGTTCGAGAAGCCGGATCTGGGCCAGGCCGAGCGCTTCGCGACCGACTTCGGGTTCACCGTCGCCGACCGGACCCGAGATGAGGTCGTGCTGCGGGGCCGCCAGGCCGCCGCGCCCTGCCTGGTGGTGCGCCACGGGCGCACGCCACGGTTCGTCGGCCCGGCCTTCCAGGCGGCAGCGCGCGCGGACCTGGACCGGCTGGCGGCCAGGACCGGCGGCACGGTCACCGCGCACCGCGGCGGCCATGCGGTACAGCTCACCGACCCGAGCGGCATCCCCGTAACGGTCAGCTACGGCGTCCCAGAGCTGCCTGCCCTGCCCGAACGCGGCCCGCTGCCGCTGAACTTCGGCACCTTGACCGCCCGGGTGAACGCCGCGCAGCGGCCGGAGCGTCGGCCCGCCGAGATCGAGCGGCTCGGCCACGTCGTCCTCGGCACCGCCAGGTTCCGGGCCGCGCTGGACTGGTACCTGGACACGCTGGGCCTGATCGTGAGCGACTTCCTGCATCTGGATGGCCAGCGCGACAGGGGCCCGGTCATGGCGTTCATCCGCTGCGACCAGGGAAGCGTCCCGGCCGACCATCACACCCTGGCAATGATGCTGGCACCGCAGACCGGCTACGTGCACTCCGCTTATCAGCTCGTCGATCTCGACGAGGTGGCCGCGAGCGGCCAGTACCTCCGCGATCGCGGCTACCGGCACTCGTGGGGGATCGGCCGCCACATCCAGGGCAGCCAGATCTTTGACTACTGGCGCGACCCGGACAGGCTGATGTTCGAGCACTACGCCGACGGTGACCTCTTCGACTGCACCGAGCCGGCCGGGTGGGCGCCGCTGTCGGTCAGCGGCCTGGCCCAGTGGGGACCGCGGGCCACGGCCGAGTTCACCGGCGCCCGCGACCCCGGCACCGTCCTCGCCGCGATCAGGGCGCTGCGGGAGAAGGGCAACGACATCGACCTCGCCTCCCTGCGAGGGCTGGTCAAGGCGATGAACTCATGACGGCCCGGCTGGCACGCACCGCTGACGGCTGGTGGCTGGTTACCCTGGCGGGCCTGGTCCGGCTCGACCTTGCCGCGCCGTCGACGGGCGCCCTGCTGGCCGACCGGCCGGCGCTGGACGCGGCCGTCGCCGCAGCCACGGCAGCGGAGGAGTTCGTAGTGCCGGCCAGGTCGCTGGACCTGCTGAGCCCGGTGACCGCGCCGGCCCGGATTGTTGCCCAGGCGGTGAACTACCGGTCACACGCCGCCGAGTCCGGATTCGACCCGGACAAGGTCCCGCCGGTCTTCTTCCGGAAGTCCTCGCACTCGCTGACCGGCCCGGACGGGGACATCATCCGCCCGCACGGGGTCGGGTTCCTCGACTACGAGGTCGAGCTCGGCCTGGTGATCGGCGCAGACCTGCCGGTCGGCACGACCGTGACGCAGGAGACACTGCATCACTACGTCGCGGCGCTGGTGGTCACCAACGACATCAGCGCCCGGCAGATCCAGCTCACCAAGGCCCAGTTCTACGAGGCCAAGTCCTATCCCACCTTCACCCCGGCCGGGCCGTGGCTGGCCCTGGCCGACGCCGCGGACCTGGCCAGGATCGGCTCGCTGCGGCTCACTCTCAGCGTCAACGGCGAGGTCCGCCAGGACGCCCTGGCCGCGGACATGATCGTCACCCCGGCCCGGGCGCTGACCGCGCTGGCGAGGTTCCAGCCGCTGGCACCCGGGGACCTGCTGCTCACCGGAACCCCCGGCGGGACCGCACTCAAAGCGCCGCCGAAGACCGTGGAGAAGCTGGCCGGCCTGCTGCCGCCCGCCATCAAGTGGCGGATGTTCTTCCGCCGGCAGGCCGGCAACCCCCGCTACCTGTGCGACGGGGACGTCGTCACGGCCACCATCGTCAGCGCGGACGGCGAGCTCGATCTCGGCACCCAGCGCTGCACCGTCACCGGGAAGACGCCATGACCGCGCCCGGCGCTGCCGCGGCGGAATCGACATGCTCCGGCCAGCAGGTCGAGGCGGTCCAGAGCGGCGCCGACGGGTCCTGGCAGGACTGCGCGCCCGACGAGGCTGCCGACGCCGCCCGGCGCACCGTGGCCGGGGCCGAGACCAGCCGCGAGGTCAGCGGGACTCGGCACGTGGCCGGGCCGGACGGGCAGCGGACCCTGCCGGTCATCGTGGTCGGCGCCGGCCCGGTAGGAGCCACGGCGGCGTTGCTGCTGGCAGACTCGGGGATTCCCGTCGTCATGCTAGAACGGCACGCCGCGCCGCATCCGCTGCCGCGCGCGGTGCACCTCGACGACGAGGTAGCCGGCATTCTGTACCGGGCGGGCGTAGGCGATGAATTCCTGGCGCGGTCTCGGCCGTGCAGCGGCCTTCGGCTGCTCGATGCCCGGCACGAACTCATGGCCGAGTTCGGCCGGGCGACCACCGGGGTGCACGGCGTCCCGCAGGCCAACATGTTCCACCAGCCGGACCTGGAGCGGCTGCTGCTCGCCCGGGTTGCCGCGCACCCGCTGATCACCCTGCACCGGAGGGCGGAGGTGATCGGGCTTGACGATCCGGCGGGGCTGGTCGCTCCGGCATACTCCCCGGACTCGCCCCCGGTCACCGTCACGGCCTGGGCCGGGCCCGGCGGGCAGAAACGCGCGTTCGCCGGCTGTCTGGTCTTGGGCTGCGACGGCGCCGGGAGCACTATCCGGGACCTGACGGGCGTGGTGATGGAGGACCTTGGTTTCACCGAGCGCTGGCTCGTCGTCGACATCCGGGTCGCCGGCGGCCTGAAGGTCTGGGACGGCGTCGAGCAGATCTGCGACCCGGTCAGGGCAGCCACGTTCATGCAGGTCACCGGCGACCGGTACCGGTGGGAGTTCCAGCTGGGCGACGGCGAGGATGAGGACGACCTGATCACCGAGCACGCCCTCGGCGCGTTGCTGCGCCCGTGGACGCGGCGTGATGACCTGGCCGGGATGGAGATTACCCGCAGCGCCGCCTACACCTTCCGCGCCCGGCTGGCCTCGGCGTTCCGGTCCGGGCGCGTCTTCCTGCTCGGCGATGCCGCGCACCTGACCCCGCCGTTCATCGGCCAGGGGCTGGGCGCCGGGCTGCGCGATGCCGACAACCTGAGCTGGAAGATCGCGGACGTGCTGACCGGCCGGGCCGAGGCCGGCCTGCTGGACAGCTACCAGGCCGAGCGCCGGCCGCACGCGCGGGCCATGGTGAAGAAGGCCGTCATGATCGGCTGGGCGATGACGGGCGGACAGGACCGGGCCGCCGCCGTCCGCCGGGTCGCGCTCGCCGCCGCGGTCCGCGTCGCGCCGGTCCGCGAGGCGATCGCGTCCACGGCCACACCGCGGCTGAAGGCCGGGGCGCTGCAGTGCCGCGCCGGGCGGCCACGCAGGAGCGTTGTGCGGGCGGGCACCCTGATCCCCGACCCGCTGGTCCGCGTTAAGTGCCTTGGCCTCGTCCGGTTTGACGCCGTGCTGGCCGGCCAGACCGCCGTGCTGACCAGCCGCGAGCCTGACCAGGCGCTGGCGGGCTTCTGCGAGCGCTACGGGCTCGCGCTGCTGCGCATCCGAGCCAGATCCGTGCCGGAGGACCCCGGACCGCTCCGCGAGGCAGCCGCGGGTGGTGTCGGCAAGGCACGCTGGACCGACGTCTGCCTCACCGCCGGCGACCCGGTCGGCCCGATCCGCGCGCTCATCGCCGATCCCGGCCTGTCCGTCCTCGTCCGGCCCGACCGCGTGATCGCCGCCGTCGCCGCCGGCCGCAAGCTGCCGCAGGTGCCATGGCCGATCCGGCCGCGAGCCAGCTTGCAGCATCCGGATGCCCCCCCTGTGTCCCGTCCCCACCCGGCCGGCCCGGCCGGCCGCTGAACCCTGGAGTCCGCCAATGTTCCCAGCACTGTCCCTGCTCCTCGCGCTGGCCTGCCTAGGCCCGGCGGTCGCCAAGCTGGCAGGCGCCCCGGCGGTCCGGGAGTCGGCAGCACACTTCGGGATCCCGTGGCACCGGTACCGGCTGATCAGCGTGCCCGAGCTGGCCGCCGCCATCGGGGTGCTGGCTGGCCTGCAGGTGCGCCCGCTTGGCGTGGCCGCCGCGTGCGGGATGGCGATCCTGCTGCTCGCGGCCCTGATCGCCCACCGCAGGGCCAGGGACAGCCTCGCCACAACGGCACCGGCACTGGCCGCCGTCGCCGTCACGGCTGGCTACCTGGCCGTGGCCCTGACCCGCTGACGAAGGAGAGCCAGCCATGCACCCACCAGCAAATGCCGATGAGGAAGTCCCAGTGCTGATCGTCGGCGGCGGCGGGGCCGGGCTCACCGCCTCGATGCTGCTCGCCCGCCTGGGCGTCCGGCACCTGCTGGTCAGCGCCCGCCCGCAGACCTCCGACCTGCCCAAGGCACACGTCCTGAACCAGCGGGCGATGGAGGTCCTGGAGGACGCCGGCGTCGCGGCCGAGATCGAGCGGCGCAGCACCCCGGCCGCCAGCATGACGGCGACGGCATACTACGCGGGCCTCACCGGGCCGGGCCCCGACTACGGCCGGCGCCTGGCGCGCCTGGAGTGCTGGGGAGCCGGCGGCGCCGATGAGAACTGGCTCGCGGCCAGCCCGTGGCGGCAGCTGAACCTGCCGCAGATCCGGCTCGAGCCGCTGCTCAAGGACCGGGCCGAGGAACTGTCGCCCGGGGCGATCCGGTTCGGCCACGAGCTCATCAGCCTGGAGCAAGACGACGACGGCGTCCGCGCGACGATCCGTGACAACGCCTCCCGGCGCTCCTACGTCGTGGCCAGCCAGTACCTGGCTGGGGCCGACGGCGGGCGGATCGTGGCCGGCCTCGTCGGCGTGACATACGAAGGCCTCGGCGTGGTGACGCAGACCGCCACCCTGCACGTTTCGGCAGACCTGTCGCCGTGGGCGCCAGACCCCGACGTGCTGATCCGGTGGATCTTCTCGCCACAGGCCGGAACCCTGGTCGTACTGGTCCCGATGGGACCCGAGCAGTGGGGGCCACGCTCCGAAGAGTGGGTGATCCACCTCAACTATCCAGCGGACGACCCCCGCGCCCAGTCCGACGCTCAGGTCGAGGCCGACGCCCGGCGTGCGCTCGGCCTGCCGGACGTCCCTATGAAGATTCACAAGATCACCCGGTGGTCGGTCGATGCCGTCATGGCATCGGCGTTCCGGGCCGGCCGGGTGTTCCTGCTCGGCGACGCCGCGCACCGGCACCCGCCCACCGGCGGGCTGGGACTGACCAGCGCGATCCACGACGCGCAGAACCTGTGCTGGAAGCTGGCGCTGGTCCTGGGCGGTCACGCGTCGCCGGCCCTGCTGGCCACCTACCAGGACGAGCGGCGCCCGGCAGATGACCGCAACGCCCAGCGCTCCCTGGAGAACGCCCTGAACCACTTCGAGGTCGCCGCGGCGCTCGGCGTGGACCCGGGCAACACCGCAGAGCAGAACATGGCATCCCTGCGCCGGATGTGGAGCGGTCGCCCAGAGGACGCCGGCCACCGGTCGGCGGCTCTGCGCGCCATGCGGGCCCAGTCGATGGAGTTCAGCGAGCTGAACGTCGAGTACGGCTACTGCTACGCCTCCGCCGCGGTCGTGCCCGATGGCAGCGCGCCCCCGCCAACGGCGGACGACATTAGGGTGTACCAGCCAGGCACCCGGCCAGGAGCCCCGCTGCCGCACGCCTGGATCGACGACGAGGACGGCGTGCGCCGTCCCATCAAGGACCTCGTGGCGCCCGGACGCTTCCTGCTGATCGCCGGAGAAAACGGCGCGCCATGGTGCCAGGCCGCGCGCAAGCTGGCTGGGGAGACCGGCCTGCCACTGGACGCTGTCCGGATCGGGCATCTCGACGGCGACCTCTTCGACCCGCGCTGCACCTGGCTGCGCCACCGCGGCATCACCAGCAACGGCGCCATCCTGGTGCGCCCCGACCGGTTCATCGGTTGGCGGCATGCCACCATGGCCGCTGACCCCCGCGCGGATCTAACCAGCGCGCTCAGCCAAATCCTGGGACGTCAGCTCGCGCCCGCGCGGTGACCCGGGAGACCGCCTAGCCGGTGCGGGCAGGCAACACGCCGCTTACCCTTGCCTGCGGACCAGGGCATAGGCCAGGGTGTTCCCCGGGTGCGGCCACCGCTTTTGGACGGGATTGTGGATAGCGGTACGGGCCGCACGGCGCAGACAACGGCCGCTGACGCAAGAAAGAGCAGCACATGACTCAGAGCCTTGCCTACCGGCAGATGGGAACGGCGGAGCGCGCCGAGGCGCACGCGCTGTTCGGGCAGACCATGGCGTATGTCGCCGCTACCGCCGGCTTGTTCGCGCTCGGGGCCTGGGCGGGCCACAACCTGACCGGCGGCGTGGGCATCGTCGCGTTCATCGCCGCCTTCGCCTGCCTCATCGGCATGCGCTTCGCCGCTCGGCGGTCCGCGCAGGCGAGCGTCGTGCTGCTCGCCCTGTTCGGCGTGCTCATGGGGCTGGCCGTGGCGCCGACCGTTGCCTACTACGGCAGCATGGATCCACGTGCGCTGTGGGAAGCCGGCGGGGCCACCGCGCTGTTCATCGCCGGGTTCGGCGCCGCGGGCTACGCCACCCGGCGCGACCTGACCGCCCTGGCCCGGGTGAGCTTCTGGGCGCTGCTGGCCCTGATCGTGGTGGGCATCGTGCTGATCTTCGTGCACATCCCCGGCGCCGAACTGGTCTACTCGCTGCTGGGCCTGGTCATCTTCGCCGGGTTCACCATGTTCGACTTCCAGCGGCTGCGCACCAACACCGACGTCGCCTCAGCGCCGTTGCTGGCCGCGTCGATCTTCCTCGACGTGGTGAACGTGTTCCTGTTCTTCCTGGAGATCTTCTCCGGCGAAAGGCGATGAGGAGCGGGATCCAGGAGATCCCGGCCGACCGCGAGGGCCTGCGCTGGATCAGCGATCCGCCGAGGGCCGCGCGGCACTGATGGTGGTGCCGGCCCGGCCGGCCAGGATGTCCGAGGCATCGGTCAGCGCGCCGATCGCGGCCGGCTGGCCGGACGCCCTGACGAAGCGGAGGCACGCTTCGACCTTGGGGCCCATCGACCCGGCCGGGAACGTCATGGCCGACAGCGCGTCGGTGTCGATGGCCTCGATCGGCCGGGCATCCGGCGTGCCGTAACCGCGGACGATCGCCGGCACGTCGGTGAGCACGAGCAGGCGATCGGCTTTGAGCGCGATCGCCAGCTTGGCCGCGGTCAGGTCCTTGTCGACGACGGCTTCCACGCCGGTCAGCTCGCCGCCTTCCGACTGGGTTACCGGCACGCCGCCCCCTCCGCCGCAGACCACGAGCACGCCGGCGTCGGCCAGGGAGCGCACGGTCTCGATCTCCACCAGCCCCAGGGGCTCGGGCGAGGCCACCACGCGCCGCCAGCGGGGCCCGTCGGCCGCGATGGTCCATCCCAGGCGCGCGGCGAGCGCCTGCGCCTCGTCCTTGTCGTAGCTGGCCCCGATGAACTTGGTGGGGTTGCCGAAGGCGGGGTCGGACGGGTCGACGACCGTCTGGCTAAGGACGCACACCGCCCGCGCGGTGACGCCGGCATTGCGAAGCTCCTGAACCATCCAGTACCCGATCATGCCCTGGGTCTGGGCCACGAGCACGTCGAGCGGATACGGCCTGCTGAGGCTGGTATCCACCTGGCTCTCCAGCGCGAGCATCCCCACCTGCGGCCCGTTGCCGTGGCACAACACGAGCTGATGATCGGCGGCCAGCGGCGCGAGCGCAGCGGCGGCCTGCCGGACATGCCGCCGCTGGATCACCGCGTCCGGCCGTTCGTCCCGCTCGAGGAGGGCGTTTCCGCCCAGGGCCACCACGACGCGCATCGCCGCGCCAGCCCTCACGACCGCGGGCCGAGCGTGGCCACCATGAGGGCCTTGATCGTGGGCATCCGGTTCTCTGCCTGGTCGAATACCACCGAAGCCG
>JASHUI010000246.1:0-8285 GCA_030040095.1 Streptosporangiaceae bacterium
TGGCCTACGTCCAGGCCGATCACGAGGCTCAGCTCAGCTACCAGCAGGAGAGCCTGGCCATCTGGCGCGGCCTGGGCGACGACGCCCGCACGGCCAGCTGCCTCGGCGAGCTCGGCGCCGCCGCGCACATCCGCGGCGAGTACCCGGCCGCCCAGGCCATGTACGCCGAGGCGCTCGAGCTGGCCCGGCGGTCGGGCGCGTCGAACGTGATGGGCCGGTGCCTGAGCGGCCTGGGCCGGCTGGCCCTGCACACCGGCGACCAGGCCCAGGCCACCGCGTACTACACCGAGAGCATGTCGAGGTTCCGGGCCGCCGGCGACCTGCGCCGGGCCACGGTGATCCTGGGCAACCTCGGGGTCGTGGCGATCAACGAGGGCGACTTCGACCTGGCCGCCGACCGGCTGCGGGAGCATCTGGCCAACGCGAGAAAGCTCGGCGACCGCAAGCTGATCGGCGGCGCCCTGACCAACCTCGGCACGGTGCTGCAGAACACCGGCGACACCGACCGGGCGGCGGAACTGCACGCCGAGGCGCTCGCCCTGGCCGAGCAGGTGGGCGACCGCCGCCTGGCCAGCGTCGCCCTGACCAACCTCGGCCTGGCCGCGCTGGCCCGCAAGGAGTACCAGGCCGCCCGCTCGCTGCAGGCCCGCAGCCTGGAGCACGCCCAGGCGATCGGCGAGCGGCGGTCGATCGCCGAGTGCCTCGAGGAGATGGCCGGCGTCGACGCGGCCGCCGGGCTGGCCCAGCGGGCCGCCCTGCTGTTCGGCGCCTCCCAGGCGCTGCGGGAGGCCATAGGCTCCCCGGTCATCGGCCCCGACCTGGCCAGGCTCCGGCAGTCGATGGCCGCGGTGCGGGAGGCGCTGGGCGAGGAGCAGTTCACCGCGGCGGAGCGGCGCGGGCGGGAGATGCCCGAGGCGGAGGCCATCGCGCTGGCCCGCAGCGATCCGGCCGAGCCGCCCGGCTGATATCGCGGAATGGCGGGCGCCGCCGCCTGGTTCTCACCGGCATGACCACCACACAGCAGGTCAAGAGCGAGGCGGGCGGGGGGGCGAGCCCGGCCGACTTCGCGGCCTACGGGGACTACGGGGACTTCCGGCGCAAGCAGCCGCGGGCCGAGCCGAAGCCGGGCGAGTTCGTCCGGCCCGCCTACCCGTTCCAGGGCCGCGTCACCGCCGACGGGTCGAGCGGGTTCCCGGCCGAGGCGGGCCGGTACCACCTGTACATCTCGTGGGCGTGCCCGTGGGCGCACCGGTCCGCGATCGTGCGCCAGTTGCTCGGCCTCGAGGACGTCATCTCGCTGTCGGCCGTGGACCCGGTCCGCGACGGCCGGGGCTGGGCCTTCCGCGAGGGCCCCGGGCACTCGCTCGACCCGGTCAACGGGTTCGCGCTGCTGCGCGAGGCCTACGAGGCGACCGAGCCCGGTTATGACGGGCACGTCTCCGTGCCCGTGCTGTGGGACAAGCAGGCCGGCCGCATCGTGAGCAACAACTTCCCCGACATCACGATCGACCTCGGCACTCAGTTCGGCGCGTTCGGCAACGGCGGGTACGACCTCTACCCGGCCGCGCTGCGGCCCGAGATCGACACGATCAACGCCACCGTCTACGAGACCGTGAACAACGGCGTCTACCGGTCCGGCATGGCCCGGACCCAGGAGGCCTATCACGACGCGGTGACCAAGGTCTTCGCCACCCTGGACCAGCTCGAGGAGCGTCTGGCCGGCCGCCGCTACCTGCTGGGCGACCAGATCACCGAGGCCGACGTGCGGCTGTGGGTGACCCTGGCCCGGTTCGACGCGGTCTACTACTCGCACTTCAAGGTGAACCTGCGCCGGCTCACCGACTACCCGAACCTGTGGGCCTACGCGCGCGACCTCTACGCGCTGCCCGCGTTCCGGGACACCACGAATTTCGATCACATCAAGCGGCACTACTTCACCACGCATCCGTTCATCAATCCGACCCGGATCGTCCCGGACGGGCCCCTGCTCGACTGGAACGCCGGCCGCGGGCGCGGCCCGTCCTGATCTGAGCCACTTCTGCCCTGGTCTCATGCCTTTTGACGTGCGAAAGTTGGGGAAGGCTGCCCATGGCCGGGTGAGCGGGAGGGGACCGATGGGCAGGGACGTCCCTGCGATAAGCGTGAGCCAGCAGGACCGGCGCGCTTACCGCGAGAAGGTGCGCTGTTGCCTGGACGTGTTCGCCCGGATGCTGCGCGAGTCGCGGTTCGATACCGGGCCGCGGCAGGTGGGGCTCGAAATCGAGCTGCACATGGTCGACGAGGCCGGCCGGCCCTCGATGAAGAACGCCGAGGTGCTCGGCGCGATCGCGGACCCCATCTGGGCCAGCGAGCTCGGCCAGTTCAACCTGGAGATCAACGTGCCGCCGCAGCCGCTGGGCGCCGGCGCCCTGGCCCGGCTCGAACGCCAGGTGCGGGCCAGCCTCGATCACGCCGGTGACCGGGCGCGCCGGACCGGCAGCCAGCTGGTGCTGATCGGCATGCTGCCCACGCTGCGCGAGAGCGACGTCGGCGAGCACGCGATGTCGGCGAACCCCCGTTACCGGCTGCTCAACGAGGAGATCTTCGCCGCCCGCGGCGAGGATCTGCTGATCTCGATAGAGGGCACCGAGCGGCTGCTCACCCACGTCGACACGATCACCCCGGAGGCAGCCTGCACCAGCGTGCAATGCCACCTGCAGGTCAGCCCGGACTCCTTCCCCCGCTACTGGAACGCGGCCCAGGCGGTGGCCGGCGTGCAGGTGGCCGTGGGCGCCAACTCCCCGTTCCTGTTCGGGCGGGAGCTGTGGCGGGAGACCAGACTCACCCTGTTCGAGCAGGCCACCGATGCCAGGCCGGACGAGCTCAAGCAGCAGGGAGCCCGGCCCCGGGTGTGGTTCGGCGAGCGCTGGATCACATCGGTCCTCGACCTGTTCGAGGAGAACCTGCGCTACTTCCCGGCCTTGCTGCCGCTGATCGAGGACGAGGACCCGGTCGCGGTGCTGGACCGCGGGCAGGTACCGGAGCTGGCCGAGCTGGCGCTGCACAATGGCACGGTCTACCGGTGGAACCGTCCGGTGTACGCGGTGAGCGACGGCCGGCCGCACCTGCGGGTGGAGAACCGGGTGCTGCCCGCCGGCCCGACCGTGGCCGACATCATGGCCAACGCGGCTTTCTACTACGGGCTGGTCCGCGCGCTGGCCGAGGCCCCGCAGCCGGTCTGGCAGCAGATGCCGTTCCCGGCGGCCAGCCTGAACCTGGCCGAGGGAGCCAGGCACGGCATCGACGCCGAGCTGTACTGGCCCGGCCTTGGTCACGGGCCCGCGACCGAGCTGGTGCTCCGCCGGCTGCTGCCGCTGGCGTTCGACGGCCTCGAGCTCTGGGGCGTGGACGGCGACGATGCCAAGCGCTTGCTCGGCATCATCGAACAGCGCTGTCTGTCCGGCCGGACCGGGGCGACCTGGCAGTGCGAGGCCGTTCACGCGCTCACCGAGCGCGGCGCCGACCGCCAGGAGGCGCTGCGCCTGATGACGCTCGGTTACATCGAGCGGATGCGGACCAACGAGCCCGTGCACTCGTGGCCGCCCATGTGAGGCCCGGCCGGGTCAGGCGTCCAGGCCGAGAGTGAAGGTCGGCTTGGGCGAGGTCTCCGGCAGCCGGTGCTCGTCGGACAGCCGGCGGATGGCGGTGCCGGTGGCCAGGAACTCGGTCGCGTGCTCGCCCCACACGTGGCTGGAGACGGTCACGTCCACCCCGACGATGCCCGACGACCGCGCCAGCGTGGCCTCCGCCTGCATCCGGGAGAGGGCCAGCTCGCGCGCCTCGTAGACGCCCTGGGTGAACTGCACCATCTCCTGGTTCTGGCCGGTCTGCCGCAAGGTCTGCATGATCGACTGGTGCGCGATGTGGTAGACGCAGGTGCCGAGGACGAAGGCGACCGGCACCGCACCGGCCGCGAGCAGCCGGAAGAAGTCCTGCGCGGACAGGTCCGAGGTGAACGCGCGGCCGTCCGGGGCCCGGTGCGCGCCCTGGCCGGCCAGGTGGCGGACGGCGGTCCCGGTGGCGACGAACTCCAGCACGTGCTGTCCCCACGCGTACATCTGCATCCGGAGCTGCACGCCGACGATCCCGTCCGCGCCGAGGTGATCGGCCTCGGACTGCATCCGGGCCATGGCCAGCTCCCGGGCGTTGTACATGGCCTGGCTCAGGACCTGGAGCTCCTGATTCTGCGACCAGCGCCCGATCTGCAGCCCGACATGGTAGATCGACGACCCGACCACGAAGCCGAGCGGCTCGAACCCGGCCTCCCCGAGCAGCACGTACTCCGACACCGACAGATCGGAGGTGAACACCCCGGCCGGGTCGGCGCCCGCGGTCTGCGCCAGCCTGCTGTCGGCGGCCTCCGGCTCCCACTTGCTCGCGTCGGCCGGCTGACGGCCCCCCAGTATCGGCATGGCGCCTCCAGATCCGGATTTCTCGGGCGGCCAGCAGCATAGCCTTGCCCCATGAGCCGCGTCGCCCATCCCGCCGGCCCTCGTCACGCCGAGGTGCTGCCGCCCGATCACCCGCCGCCTCCGCCCCGGGATCTGGCCGCGCTCGATCCGGCGATCTGGCCGCGCACCGCGCGCCGGGCCGGCGGCGCCGTGGTGCTCGGCGGCGTGGACGTTCGCGACCTCGCCGCGCAGTTCGGCACCCCGGTGTTCGTGTGCGACGAAGAGGACTTCCGGTCCCGCTGCCGGGACTTCCGCGAGGCCTTCGGCGACGACGCGGGCGTTTTCTACGCGGCCAAGGCGTTCTGCTGCCGCGCGGTGCTGCGCTGGGTCACCGAGGAGGGGCTCGGCGTCGACGTGTGCACCGGCGGCGAGCTCGAGGTCGCGCTGCGGGCCGGGGTCCTGCCGGAGATGATCACCCTGCACGGCAGCAACAAGCTGCCCGGGGAGCTTCGCCGCGCGATCGCGGCGGGCGTCGGCCACATCGTGGTCGATTCCTTCGACGAGATCAGACGTATTGAACGGATAGCCTCGCCGGAATCTGGCCACCGGCCGCGGGTCCTGGTGCGCGTCACCACCGGGGTCGAGGCCGCCGCGCACGAGTTCGTGGCCACCGCGCACGACGACCAGAAGTTCGGCTTCTCGCTGGCCTCGGGCGCCGCCGACGAGGCGGTCCGGCAGGTGCTCGCGGCCGAGACGCTCGAGTTCGCCGGGCTGCACTCGCACATCGGGTCGCAGATCTACGACACGGCAGGCTTTGACGTCGCCGCGCACCGGGTGCTCGAGCTGGCGGTCCGGATCCGCGAGTCCCGCGGGATCGAGATCGGCGAGCTGAACCTGGGCGGCGGGTTCGGCATCGCCTACATGCCGGGCGACGACCCGGCCGACATCAAGGTCGTCGCGCAGAACCTCCGCCAGATCCTGAGCGTGCAGTGCCGCGCGGCCGGGCTGGCCCGGCCGCGGCTGACCGTCGAGCCGGGCCGGGCCATCGCCGGCCCTGGCACGGTCACGCTGTACCAGGTCGGCACCGTCAAGGACGTGGACGGCCTGCGCACCTACGTCAGCGTGGACGGCGGGATGAGCGACAACATCCGCACCGCGCTGTATGACGCCGAGTACACCTGCGTGCTCGCCTCCCGGGAGTCCGCGGCGGCCCCCGCGCTGTGCCGGCTGGTCGGCAGGCACTGCGAGACCGGAGACATCGTGGTCAGGGACACCTACCTGCCCGCCGACGTCGCCGTCGGGGACCTGATCGCGGTGGCGGCCACCGGCGCCTACTGCCGGTCGATGGCCAGCAACTACAACCACGTGCCCCGGCCCGGCGTGGTCGCCGTGCGCGACGGCGCGGCCCGGGTGCTGGTGCGCCGGGAGACCGCCGACGACCTGCTCCGCCTGGACGTCGGCTGATGACCGCGGGGGACGCGGTCAAGAGGGCCGCGGTGACCCTGGCCGACGGCCGGGAGCTGATCTACTTCGGCGATTCCGCCGACGCCGCGGCGGGCTACCCCGACCGCCGGCCGATCGGCCGGGTCGAGGCCTCGTCGCAGGTGCGTTACGACCCGCTGCTCGGCGAGTGGGTCATCGTCGCCAGCCACCGGCAGGACCGGACCTACCTGCCGCCCGCCGACCACTGCCCGCTCGACCCGTCGCGGCCGGGCCGGCTGACCGAGATTCCCGCGCCCGACTACGAGGTGGTCGTGTTCGAGAACCGGTTTCCCTCGCTCGTGGCCTGGACCAGCGAGGACACGGCCGGCGAGACCGGAGCGGGCCTCGGCCTGCTCGCCGCCCGGCCCGGCCAGGGCCGTTGCGAGGTGGTCTGCTTCAGCCCCGAGCACTCGGCGTCCTTCGCCGACCTGACCCGCGACCAGGCCGCTCTGGTGCTGTCCGCGTGGATCGACCGCAGCGCCGCGCTGGCCGCGCTTCCCGGCGTCGAGCAGGTGTTCTGCTTCGAGAACCGCGGCCGGGAGATCGGGGTCACGCTGAGCCATCCGCACGGGCAGATCTACGCCTATCCCTTCGTCACACCGCGCACCACCCGCGCGCTGGCCATGGCCGGCAAGTACCGCGAGGACTCGGGCCGGAACCTGTTCGACGACGTGCTCGCCGCCGAGCTGGCCGACGGGTCGCGGATCGTGACCGAGGCCGAGCACTGGGTCGCGTTCGTGCCGCACGCGGCGCGCTGGCCCTACGAGGTCCACCTCTACCCCCGCCGCCGGGTTCCGGACCTGACCGAGCTGACCGCGGCCGAGCAGGACGACTTCTGCGGCACGTACCTGGACCTGCTGCGCCGGTTCGACCGGCTCTTCGGCGCCCCGGCCCCGTACATCTCCGGCTGGCACCAGGCGCCCCGCCACGCCGAGCGCGAGGAGTTCGGCCTGCACCTCGAGCTGTTCACGATCCGGCGCGCGCCGGGCAAGCTGAAGTACCTGGCCGGCTCGGAGTCCGGCATGGGAGCGTTCGCCAACGACGTCGTGCCGGAGCGGGCAGCGGCCACGCTCCGGCGCGGGGAGGCAGCATGAGCGAGTCGGCGGTTTCCCGGCGAGCCGGGGGCACGGCATGAGGCTGCTGGTCACTGGCGGCGCCGGGTACATCGGCAGCGTGGTCGCGGCGCTGCTGGCCGACGACGGCCACGAGGTCGTGGTGGTGGACGACCTGTCAACCGGCTATGCGGACGCGGTGCCGGCCGCCGCCTCGCTATGCCGCGGCTCGATCCGAGGCGACGACGTCCGGGCGGTGCTCGCCGCCGGGACCGACGCGGTCCTGCACTTCGCGGCCAAGGCCCTGGTCGCGGAGTCGGTGGCGCATCCGGCCTGGTACTGGGACAACAACCTGGGCGGCACGCTGGCGCTGCTGGAGGCGATGCGGGCGGCCGGCACCCGCCGGATCGTGTTCTCCTCGACCGCGGCGGTCTACGGTGAGCCGGAGCGGATCCCGATCACCGAGGCCGACCCGGTCCGGCCGGCCAGCCCGTACGGCGCGTCCAAGGCGGCCGTGGACACCGCCCTGGCCGAGCACGCCCGGATGCACGGCATCGCCGCGGTCAGCCTGCGTTACTTCAACGTCGCCGGAGCCGCCGCGGACGCCTCGGCCACATGGCGCGGCGAGCGCCACGACCCGGAGACGCACCTGATCCCCAACGTGCTCGGGGCCGGGCGGGACGGCGGCCGGGTGCGGCTGTTCGGCGACGACTACCCGACCCCGGACGGGACCTGCGTCAGGGACTACATCCACGTGTCGGACCTGGCCCGGGCGCACCTGCTGGCCCTCGAGGCCGCCCGGCCCGGCTCGCACAAGGTCTACAACCTGGGCAGCGGGACCGGCTACTCGAACCGGGAGGTGCTCGACGCCTGCCGGGAGGTCACCGGGCTGGACATCCGGGCGGAGGTGGCGCCCAGGCGGCCGGGTGACCCGGCGGTGCTGGTCGCCTCCTCCGAGGCGATCACCGCGGATCTGGGCTGGCGCGCCGAGCGCGACCTGCGCTCGATGGTCGCGGACGCGTGGACGTTCGCGCGGCAGATCGGGGCGGGCGGGTAGCCGCGGTGAAGGCGGAGAGCGGGGTCGCCGAGCGGGCCGCCGCCTGGTTCGCCGAGTGCTTCGGCGACCAGCCCGACGGGGTCTGGCACGCCCCGGGCCGGGTGAACCTGATCGGCGAACACACCGACTACAACGAGGGTTTCGTGCTGCCGTTCGCGCTGCGCCAGGGCGTCCGCGCCGCGGTGTCCCGGCGCGGCGACGCGCTGCTCGAGCTGTGGTCGCACCAGGTCCCCGGCGCGCCGGCCCGCGTCGAGATGGGCAGGC
>JASHUI010000247.1:0-3166 GCA_030040095.1 Streptosporangiaceae bacterium
GCTCCGGCACGCCAGCGACGAGGACGAGCGCGGCCGCGGCCTCCAGGTGGTCAGCCAGCTGGCCCGGCATTGGGGGGCGCGGCGGACGCCGGCCGGCAAGGTCGTCTGGTGTGAGCTGTCGCTCTCGCATACCTAGTACCTAGGAGAGGCCGCACACCTAGGAGGGGCCGGCACGCTCGGTCAGGCCGCCGCGCCGACCCCCTGCCCGACGAGGGTCAGGTCGCGCGCCTGGTGTCCTGCCGGATCGAGAGCTTGCCGTTCCGCATCACCCCGACCCGCTGCGACCGGCGCGCGATCCCGCTGTCGTGCGTGACCAGGACCAGGGTCAGGCCGCGGTCCCGCCACATGTTCTCGAGCAGCGAGATGATCTCGTCCCGGGTGTCCTCGTCGAGGTTGCCGCTGGGCTCGTCGGCCAGGATCACCTTGGGCTCCTTGACCAGGGCTCGGGCGATGGCCACCCGCTGCTGCTGGCCGCCGGACAGCTCCGACGGCAGGTGCCGCAGGCGGTCGCCCAGCCCCACATCGGACAGGGCCTTCGCGGCGCGGCTGCGCCGCTCGCCCGCGCTGGTGCCGAGCGGCACCAGCGCGGCCTCGACGTTCTCCTGCGCCGACAGGGTCGGGATCAGGTTGAACGTCTGGAAGATGAACCCGATCGAGGTCGCCCGGACCCGGGTGACCTGGCTCTCCCGCAACTGGGCCAGGTCCTGGCCGTCGAAGTCGACGATGCCGGACGTCGGCCGGTCCAGGCCGCCGAGCATCTGCAGCAGCGTGGTCTTACCGTGCCCGGTCGGTCCCTGGATGGTCAGCCACTCCCCGTCCTCGATCACCAGGTCCACGCCCTGCAGCGCGTGCACGATGACGCGGCCCTTCTGGTAGTCCTTGGTCACGCCGGTGAGCTTGTACATTCCGTCTTCTCCTGGATGTCCGCGGTGTCCGCCAGCTGATCCGACCGCCCGGTCACTCGACCCGGCTCAGGGCCGCCGCCGGGCGGAGCCTGGCCGCGCGCCAGCCGCCGAGGATCCCGGCGATCAGGCCGCCGGCCACGGCGAGCACCACGGCGAGGATGATGATGTTGAGGGTGACCGGCGCGGTCAGGTGCACGGTCGTTGCGTGCGAGGCGACGGTACGGAAGCGATCCGCCCCTCCGCCGGAGAACCCGCCACCGCCGGCTCCGCCACCGCCGAACCCGCCACCACCGAACCCGCCACCGAACGTGCGGGCGCCGCCCGGTGTCGCCGAGCCGGTGGTGGGGCCCACGGCCGCGGTCAGCGACCCGGACGCCTCCTCCACGATCTTCGAGCCGAGGAAGCCGAGCCCGATGCCCACGGCGCCGCCGATGATGCCCATCGCGATCGACTCGCCCATCACCTGCCCGATCACCCGCCGACTGCGCCAGCCGAGGGCCTTCAGCGTGCCGAACTCCCTCACCCGGCGGGACACCGCCGACATGGTCAGCAGGCTGGCCAGCAGGAACGCCGCGGCCAGCACCGCGATCGCTAGCCACTTGCCCAGGTTGTTCGCGAGCGTCGACGCGCTCGACAGGGATCCGGTCACCTCGCTGGCCAGGTTCGCCGACGTGGTCACCGTCGACCCTGGCACCGCCTTCTGGATCTCCTTCTGCACCGCCGCGATGTCCGACGAGCTGTCGGCCGCCACGTAGATGGTGTTCACCTTCCCGGCGTTCGATGACAGCGCCTGGGCCCGGGCCAGCGGGACGTAGACGTCAGCGGACGAATCGCTGGCCGGCTCGCTCACGATCCCGACGACGGTGAACTTGGTGCCCGCCAGCGTGACGTCCGACCCGACCTTCAGGCTCGCCGACTTGGCGTAGCTGGAATCCACCACCGCCACGTCCGCGGTGGCGTCCGAGGACTTCAGGGTTCGGCCGGAGGTCAGCGTGCCGTTGCTGAGCGGGCCGAGCGCCTGCGCACTCGAGGCAAGGTCCACACCGTCGACGGACACCGCGTTCCCGGGGTTGAAGCCGCCGGGGCCGCGGAAGCCCCCGCCCCCGCTCCCGCTCCCGCCGCCGCCGAAGCCACCGCCCCCGCCGCCCGCGCTGAAGTCGGGGATGGTGATCGTCGTGTCCACGTCGCTCGCCGTGAGCGTCCCGCTGGCGGCGGCCACGCCGTTCAGCTTGGAGATCGTGGTGACCGTCGAGTCGTCCAGCTTGCCGAGGCTGGGGGTGGCGGTCAGGTTGTCGATCTTGACCGTCTCGCCCGGCTTGAAGTTGAAGTTGCGACCGGCGCCGCCGAAGAAAGACCCGGCGGTGGGTGCCTTGGTGACGGTGGCGGCCGTGCCCACGCCGTACAGGTTCTGTAGCACCGTGCCCTGGGCGGCCTTGACGCCGGATGACGCGGCCGTCACGGTAATGACCAGGCCGATCCCCAGCGCCAGGCCCACGGAGATGAATATGGCCTGGCGCATCCGCCGGCGCAGCTCACGCCGGAGGTATGTGAAGAACATTGCTACTCCTATGGAACCCGGGCCCGCCGTGCGGCGCGGGCCGAGCCTCTGCGGCGCCGCGTGCCCGCGCCGGGCGCATGAACCTGCGCTGTTAAAGATAATGGGCGCCGACGCTGAACGGATCCTGAAGGAGTGCTCTAATATTGCCGGAATCGGCCGGCCGGCCCCGCGCGCAGGCCAATAAGCCCAGCGCAGACCGCCCGCGCAGGCGGACCAACCTCGCGCAGGCGGCCCCCCCCGCAGGCCGACGAGCCCGCGCAGGCCGGCTAGCCCCGCGCGTACAGCAGCAGCCAGATGTCGGAGACGTGCCAGCGACCGGCCAGCCGGAAGCCCAGGCCGCGTAGCTCCGGGTCGTCCGGGTAGGGACCGATCCTGGCCAGCCACACGCGCGGGACGCGGGCCAGCCGCTGCCGGACGACCGAGGCGCCGTAGTCGCTGCCGATCAGGTTGTCCGCCTGGCTCGGCGTCCGGCGCTGCGCGATGTCGTCGAGCCGGACGAAGCCCGACGGGTACGCGGCCGGGAAGTACTTCGAGTCGGTGCCGAGGTACAGCACCGCGTCCCCCGGCCGCCGGTGCGCGGCGACGATGGCGTTCGCGGTCCTGATGTCGGTGCCGTGGCCGTCGGGGGCCCGGGCCGCGGCCTGGGCCGGGATCCCGAGCGCCGCGACCAGCGCCAGCCCGGCCGCGGCCGGGGCCCAGGCCA
>JASHUI010000248.1:0-2535 GCA_030040095.1 Streptosporangiaceae bacterium
GCCGGGCCATGGTCGGGCCAGGGGCCGCCCAGGCCGGGGTGGTCATCGGCCGCGACGCCCGGCGCCGCTCGGACGAGTTCGCCGACGAGGCCGCACGGGTGCTGGCCGGCGCGGGGATCCGGGTCCACCTGCTGCCCGGGCCGCAGCCGACCCCGCTGCTGGCCTTCGCGGTGCGGCATCTGCGCGCGGCGGCGGGAATCATGATCACCGCCAGCCATAACCCCCCGGCCGACAACGGCTACAAGCTCTACCTGGGCGACGGCGCGCAGATCGTTCCGCCGGCCGACGTGGAGATCGAGTCGGCGATCCGGGCACTGGGCCCGCTGTCGCAGATCCGGCTGGCCCCGCCGGACAGCCCGCTGATCGTGCCGCTGAGCGACGAGGTGGCCGCCGCCTACCTGGACCAGGTGTGCGCCGTCTCCCCCGCTCCGCCGGATGCCGAGTGGCTGCGCTTCGTCTACACTCCGCTGCACGGCGTGGCCGCACGGCTGGCGCTGCGGGCCTTCGAGCAGGCCGGCTTCACCGCGCCGGACGTGGTGACCGCCCAGGAGGCGCCGGACCCGGACTTCCCCACCGTGGCGTTCCCGAACCCGGAGATACCGGGCGCGCTCGACCTGGCCCTGGCCCAGGCTCGCAGGTCCGGGGCCGACCTGGTGCTGGCCAACGACCCCGACGGCGACCGGCTGGCGGTGGCGGTCCCCGACCCGCAGGCGGCGAGCGGCTGGCGGACGCTCACCGGCGACCAGGTCGGCGCGCTGCTGGGCGCGTACCTGCTGGGGCAGCCGACCCAGACCCCCGAGAGCAGGCTGGTGGTCAGCACGATCGTCTCGTCCACGCTGCTGTCCCGGATCGCCGCGGCGGCGGGCGCGCAGTACGCCGAGACCCTCACCGGGTTCAAGTGGATCGTGCGGGCCGGCGATCAGCGCCCGGGCACCCAGTTCGTCCTCGGGTACGAGGAGGCGCTCGGCTACTCGGTCGGGCAGGTGGTGCGGGACAAGGACGGCATCGGGGCCGCGCTCGCGCTGCTCGGCCTGGCCGCCCGGGCCCGGTCCGGCGGCGAGTCGCTGCTCGAGGCGTACGACGCGCTCGAGGCCGCCCACGGCGTGCACCTGACCTCGCAGATCACCGTCGACACCGCGGCACCGGTCGACGTGATGGCCCGGCTGCGCGCGGCCGCCCCGGTCCGGTTCGGTGACGCCGCGGTGGTGTCCAGCACCGACCTGACCGGCGGGACCTGGGACCTGCCCTCCGCCGACGTGCTCAGCTACACGCTGTCCGGCGCCCGGGTGGTCATCAGGCCCAGCGGCACCGAGCCGAAGATCAAGGCCTACTTCGAGGTGGTCGAGCCGGTGTTCTTCGGCCGCCTGGACGAGGCCAGGCGGGCTGCGGCGGCCCGGCTGGAACCGCTCCGCGAGGCGGTCCAGGCCCTGCTGGACAGCTGAGGCCGCCCCGCCCGCTCAGTCCGGCACCGCGATGATCACGTCCGACGCCTTGATCACCGCGATGACCTCGCTGCCCTCGGACAGGCCCAGTTCCCGCGCGGCCTCCACCGTGATCGATGCCACCAGGCGGGTGCCGGCCGCGTCCATCTCGACGTTCGCGGTCGCCTCGCCGTGGACGATCGAGGTCACCCGCGCGCTGATCTTGTTCCGTGCGCTCAGCTGCATGGGCCCAGTCTGGCAGGTCGCCAAATCGCGCGGGGCATGGCAGGCTCGGTGCATGACCAGCCCACACGAGGACCCCGCCTGCGACATCGCGCACGGCGCCGCCCCCGTTCCGGCGACGCAGGGGCGGGTGCTCGTCGCCGTCTTCGCCTCGCCCGTGTCCGGCTTCCTGCTGCGCTACGCCCGCGATGCGGGCTACCGGACGGTGCTGGTGGAGCCCGACGCCGAGCGCGCGAAGCCGATGCTCGACGCGGCCGAGGCGGTGCAGGACGTCGTCCGCAGCGAGCCCGGCGGGCCGGCCGACGTGGTGGTCACCGATCACCACCGGCCCGAGCTTGGCCCGGTACTGCGGGACGCGCTGGCCAGCGACGCCCGCTGGGTCGGCGTCCTCGGCAACCCGCGGCACCCGGCGCCGCACATCCCGGCCCTCGCCGAGATCGGCGTCGCGCCGGAGGAGATCGCCCGGGTGCACCGGCCGGTCGGCCTCAACATCGGCTCCAGGGCGCCCGCCGAGATCGCGATCGCCACGCTGGCCGGCCTGATCGCCGACCGCAATAACCGCCCCGGCGGGTTCGAGTTCTGACCCGCGCCGCACGGCGCCCGGCCGGCTAGGCCTCCGGGTCCGGGCCCACCCGCGCGGCCAGCTGGTACCTGGTCTTGATGCCGAGCTTGGCGAAGATGTGCGCCAGGTGGTACTCGATGGTCTTGGGACTCAGGTACAGCTCCGCGGCCACCTCGCGGTTCGACATCCCGCCGGCCACCAGCCGGGCGACCTGCCGCTCCTGCGCGGTCAGGCCGCCCAGCCCGCCGTCGGCGTCGGGGCGGCCCCGCAGGCCGAGCGCGGCCAGTTCGGCCCCGACGACGTCGGCGA
>JASHUI010000032.1:0-3957 GCA_030040095.1 Streptosporangiaceae bacterium
GCCAGCGCCAGCGGCCCGGCGCCGAGCTCGGCGAGCAGCTGCCGCTCGACCTGACGGACGCTGTAGCCGAGCCGGGCGGCCAGGCCCGGGACGCCGTCGCGGTCGATGACCCCGTCGGCGATCAGCCGCATCGCCCTGGCCACCAGGTCGGCGCGCTCGTTCCACCGCGGCGATCCCGGGCTGGCGTCCGGCCGGCACCGCTTGCAGGCCCGGAACCCGGCCTGCTGGGCGGCCGCGGCGCTCGGGTAGAACCGGACGTTCTCCGGCTTCGGCGGCACCACCGGGCAGCTCGGCCGGCAGTAGATCCCCGTGGTGATCGCCCCGGCGTAAAACCAGCCGTCAAACCGCTCGTCCTTGGCCTGGAACGCCCGCAGCCAGCGCTCCCGCTCCTCGGCGCTCTCCCGTGTCATGTCCTGGCGCACCCGCCCAGCATCGGCCGGCGCGCGCCGATGGTCTAGCGAAAATTCGACATGAACGCTCAGTCTCCGGGACGACGTCGTGAACCCGCCACTCTGGCTCCGGGGTGACCGCGCGGCCTCAGCTGGCCGCGGCGGACGTCTTCTCGATGGCCTCGATGATCCGCGGGCGCAGCTCCGCGGCGCTCACCACCGCGTCCACCGAGCCGACCTCGACGGCACGGTACACGCTGTGCACCCGGTCGAACTCGGCGGCCACGTCGGCCAGCTTCTCGGCGCGCACCGCGGCCCGCACCTCGCCCAGCTCCGCGGTCAGCTCGGCATGTTCCGCGCCGGCGGTCTCGGCCAGGCGCGCCTCCAGGTCGGCGACCCGGCTGTCGTTCGAGGTACGCCGGCTCACCTCGCCGGAGAACACTACGGCCGCCGCCGGCGCGCCGCCGATGACCGAGGCGAACGAACCCTCGACGGCGAGCACGGTCATGTTCGGGTTGAGCGCCTTGGAGAACACCACGAACGCGCCGCCATGATACCGGGAGATCACGCAGAAGACGATCGGGCCCTCGAAGTTCACCATGGCCCGGCCGATCTCGGCGCCGTACTCCAGCTGCAGCTTGCGCATCGACTCCGGTGACCCGTCGAAGCCGGACAGGTTGGCCAGCACCACCAGCGGCCGGTTGCCGCTGGCGGCGTTGATCGCCCGGGCCGCCTTCTTCGACGACAGCGGGAACAGGGTGCCCGCGGTGTAGGTGTCCGGGCCGTCGGTGGGCGGGAAACCCAGGCGCGGCACCGATCGGGACTCGATCCCGAGCAGGCACACCGGCCTGCCGCCGAGGTGGGCGTCCTGCACCACGGCGGTGTCCGCGTCGGCCATGCCGGCCCAGCGCTCCAGCACCGCGTGGTCCTGGTCGGCCACCGCGCGCATCACCGTGCGGATGTCGAACGCCTTCTTGCGGTCCGGATTGGTGGCCGCCGAGAAGATCTCGCCGACGGTGCTGAAGTCGCTGCCGGGCAGGGAATGCGGGTAGTCGCGGATGTCCCGGTCGCGAGAGTCGGTGGTGCCCGCATGGCGCGGGCCCGGTTCACCCGGCGCGACGTAGGTGTGATCGTAGTGGGCCATCAGCACGTCGCGGGCCGCACCGAGGTTCGGGGCCCAGTACTGGGCCTGCCCGTTCGGCCCCATCACCCGGTCGTAGCCGCCGATCCCGAAGTTGTCCTCCGCCGAGACGCTGCCGGAGAAGTCCAGCGACTGCTTCCCGGTCAGCACCATCGCCGAGTCCGGCGTCATCACCAGGATTCCCCTGGTGTGCATGAGCATCGTGGCCTCGGCGTTCCAGTACGGCTGGGCGCCGACGTTGATCCCGGCGACCACGACGTTGATCTCGCCGCCGGCCTGGGTGAAGGTGACGATGCGCTTCAGCGCCGCGGCCACCCAGTCCATGTTCTCGGTGCCCGACTCCATCGAGATGCGCGCCCCGGCGGACAGCGCGAACCACTCCAGCGGGATGCCGTGCCGCTCGGCGAGATCCAGGGCCGCGATCACCCGGGCGCACTCGGGCTCGGACAGCGCGCCCAGCGACTTCGTCGGGTCGCCGAGCAGCACCACCCGGGACACCCCGTCCGGATGCAGCTCGGTCGGCGTGCTGACCACGCCCGCCACCAACGCGGCGGTGTTCTGGCCGCGTGGCCGGGCGACCGGCACCAGGTTGCCGTCGAGATCCAGGTCGTACTCGGTGAAGCTGCCGCCGGCCCCGGCGAGCATGCCGGTCAGCTCGTACGGGTAGACGGTGCCGCGCCTGCTCGCCCGCAGCACCTTCTGCCGGTAGTCGTCCAGCGGCTCTATCGGCGCGGTCGGCCGCTCGCCGATCTCCAGCCGGACCCCGGACCCGGCGTGGTAGCCGATGCGCACGGCGATGTCGCTCAGCTCCCGGCTGTCCGGGTCGCGCTGGCGGGCGAGGAACACGACCTCCTCCAGCCCGGCTCCGGCCGTGGTGGGCAGGATGCGCTGGACGACCGTGTTCAGCTCGGCACCGGTCAGCTCGCTCGGCGGCCAGACGTAGATCAGGATCCGGTTGGTGTCGAGGCGCTTGTTCGCCGGACGGCCCGACTGCACCTTGCGGATCGCGTCCAGGCAGGTGGCCAGGGTGTCCTCGGCGGCGGGCAGCGCGACGAGCCTGCCCTCGCTGTTGCGAAGCGGGGTCAGGTCACGCACCTGGGCCAGCGCGACGAGCCGCTCGTCTGAGGGGTTCTTCGGCGCGACGCAGCGGAACAGGTACACCTCCTCGTCGGCCGAGGGCAGCCGGGTGAGGTCGAAGTGGCGCAGCCGTTCCAGCTGCATCCGCTGGGCGATCAGCGGGTGCAGGCCGCGGATCAGGCGCTCCTCGGTGATTCCGGCGGGCGACGGCCGGAACGTGAAGTGGTGGTGCATCACCGCGCCGCTGCGCCCGGCCACTGTGGTGGTAACCCGGCGGAGCCGGCCGGGCAGCGGCCGGGCGGCCAGCACCGCGCGCAGCTCGCTCGCCATCGCGTCCGGGTGGTCGGGCTGGTCGGCCCAGGTGAGGTAGATGTCGGCAACGGCGTCGCCGGCCGGGACGAGCTCGTCGATGGCCAGGACGGCCTGCGGCAGCGCCGGGAAGTCCACCGCGGTGGTCAGCACCGCGGACCGGCCGGTCTCGTCGCGGTGCTCGGCGACGACGAACGTGCAGCCGGCGACCTCGGTGGCTCGCAGGTCCCGCAGCGACTTGTTGCCGTAGTAGCGGCGGGTCAGCACCTCGAGCATCGGCGCCAGGCCGGCGCCCTTGCGGCCGATGCGCTGCCCGAGCAGCCGCACCAGCGGCTCCGCGCTGGCCACCATCGCCGCGATCCGTTCCGCGCGGTCCGGTGCGTCCGGGTTGGCGTCCAGGTAGTTGAGGTGCCTGCGCACGCCCGCGTAGACCTGCGCCCGGTTGCGGCGCAGCATCGGCTGGGCGAACCAGCGGAAGACGACCGAACGGGCCAGGTCGGCGACGACGGGGAAGCGCAGCTGGGTGGCGGCGACCAGGTGCTCCAGGGTCAGGCCCGCGGTCTCGCGCAGCGGCTCGCCCGGCGGCGGCTCGGTCAGCCACTGCCGCAGCAGCGCGGTCACCACCTCGACGTTGCCGGCCGCCCGGCGCTGCGCCAGGAAGATCCGGAAGACCGCGTCCTCCAGCTCCGGCGTGCGCTCCAGGTCGGTCACCCCGTAGTGCCCCAGCACCTGGGTGAGCCGGCGCTGGAACGCCTCGGGCAGCCCGGCCCGCTCGGCGTCGAGGCTCTGCAGGTAGGCGTGGAAGTACTCGCGAGGGCTGTGCACCTGGGTGTCGGTTTTGGCGTCCGCGCCCGCCGGGCGGTTGCGGGTCAGCTCGGACAGGTCGGCGAACACCTCGAGCAGCCCGATCTCGCCCGCGAGCGGCCTGCCGTTGCCGTGCCCGGCCTCGGATCTCGCCGCGACGTAGCCGTTCAGCACCCGGCGCTGGTCGCGCGGGTCGGCGTCGTAGCCGAGCAGCAGCCCGCGCAGGTCGCGCAGCCC
>JASHUI010000249.1:0-3833 GCA_030040095.1 Streptosporangiaceae bacterium
CGGCGGAAACTCGGCCGGCCAGGCGGCGCTGCATCTCGCGCGGTACGCCAGACGGGTCGTCCTCCTCGTGCGCGCCCAGACACTCGAGGCCGGGATGTCGGACTACCTCGTCCGCGAAATCAAGGCCGCACCCAACGTGCAGGTACGCACCGGCACCACGGTAGCTGGCGGAGGAGGCGAAGGCCGCCTGCAGCAGCTCGTACTGCGCGACAGCCGCGCGGGCGAAGACCAAACCGTCGCGGCCGACGCGCTGTTCGTGCTGATCGGAGCCCATCCCCGCACCGACTGGCTGCCCTCGCAGATCACCAGAAGCGCGCGCGGTTTCCTGCTCACGGGCGAGGAGTCCGCGGACGCCGGCAAATGGCCGCTGGAACGGCGACCCTACCCGCTCGAGACAAGCATGCCCGGCGTCCTCGCGGCCGGAGACGTGCGGCACGCATCGATCAAGCGCGTCGCGTCCGCCGTCGGAGAGGGCTCCGTCGCGATCCAGCTCGCCCACGATCTCGTCGCCGGCCAGCAGCCGCGCAGCGCGCGGCGCTTACCCAAGGGGCAGCAGCGAACAGGGACCTTTTCAAGATCCGCACCAGCGCCCTGAACTGCGGGTATTACCGCACGTCGAGGCCGGTGGCGGCCCTTCCGATGATCATGCGCTGGATCTCCGAGGTGCCCTCGAAGATCGTGAAGATCTTGGCGTCGCGGTGCCAGCGCTCGACCGGGTACTCGCGGGTGTAGCCGTAGCCGCCGAGGATCTGGATGGCCTGCTCGGTGACCCGGACCGCGGTCTCCCCCGCGACCAGCTTGGCCATCGAGCCCTCGGCGTGGTCGAACGGCTTGCGGTTGCGGGCCATCCACGCCGCCCGCCAGGTCAGCAGCCGGGCCGCGTCGACCGCGGCGGCCATGTCGGCCAGCATGAAGGCGATCCCCTCGGTCTGCCCGATCGGCCGGCCGAACTGGACCCGGCCCACCGAGTAGTCGCGGGCGTACTCGAAGGCGGCCCGGGCCACCCCGACGGCCATCGCGGCCACGGCCGGCCGGGTCGCCTCGAAGGTCTTCATCGCCGCCTGGCCGCGGCTGCTGCCGCCCTCCCTGACCTTGGCCAGCCGGGCGTCGAGCCGTTCCTTCCCGCCGACCAGGCAGCGGCCGGGCACGCGCACGTCGTCGAGCACCACCTCGGCGGTGTGCGAGGCCCTGATCCCGTGCTTGCGGAACTTCTGGCCCTGGGACAGGCCGGGCGTGCGCGGCGGCACGATGAACGTGGCCTGGCCGCGGCTGCCCAGCTCAGGGTCGACCGAGGCCACCACGACGTGCACGTCGGCGATGCCGCCGTTGGTGACCCAGGACTTGGTCCCGTTCAGCACCCACTCGTCGGTGGCCTCCTGGTAGACCGCGTGGGTCCGGATGGCCGCGACGTCGCTGCCGGCCTCCGGCTCGGACACGCAGAACGCGCCGAGCTTCACCTCCCCGGCGTCACCGAACATCGGCGGCAGCCACTCGGCCATCTGCTCGGGCGTGCCGTTGCCGCTCACCGCCACCGCGGCCAGCCCGGTGCCGACGATCGACAGCGCGATCCCCGCGTCGCCCCAGAACAGTTCCTCCCAGGCCACCGGGATGCCGAGCCCGCTCGGCTCGAGCCACTGCTGGGCAAAGAAGTCCAGCGAGTACAGCCCGATCTTCGACGCCTCCTGCAGGATCGGCCACGGGGTCTCCTCCCGCTCGTCCCACTCGGCGCCGGCGGGCCTGATCACGGTCTCGGCGAACTCGTGCACCCAGTCGCGCATCTCGCGCAGGTCGGGGCTCAGATCCAGGGAAAAGCCGGTGCCGGCGTCCTGCTCGCTGCTCATGGTGCTCCTCGGGAATCTAAGTTACTCAAGAGTAACAGACACCGGCGCCTGCCGCACCAGCGGGGTGCGGCGCGGCTTATGCTGACCCGACGAGATCAGCCCGGGATCGAGGGAGCGGCAGCGACATGGACTATGGCAGCTACGATTGCCTGCTCTTCGAGCGGCGCGAGCACGGCGTGCTCCTGGTCACGATGAACCGGCCGGAGAAGTACAACGCCGCCCACGAGGCCATGCACGGCCAGCTGGCCCGGGTGTGGACCGACATCGCGCGCGACGAGGAGACCCGGGCCGTCGTGATCACCGGCGCGGGCAAGGCGTTCTCGGCCGGAGGGGACCTGGCCATGGTGCAGCGCCAGATCGGCGACTACGGCCGGGTGACCAGCATGCTCAGCGAGATGAGCGACCTGGTCTACAACATGGTCAACTGCCCGCAGCCGATCGTGTCGGCGATCAACGGCGTCGCCGTCGGGGCCGGCCTGGTCGTGGCCCTGCTCGCGGACATCAGCGTCTGCGCGCAGGACGCCCGCCTCGGCGACGGCCATGTCCGGCTCGGCGTCGCGGCCGGCGACCACGCGGCGATCATCTGGCCGCTGCTGTGCGGGATGGCCAGGGCCCGCTACTACCTGCTCACCGGGGAGATGGTCACCGGCACCGAGGCCGAGCGGATCGGCCTGGTCAGCAAGGCGGTGCCGCGCGAGCAGGTGCTGGAGGAGTCGCTGCGGGTGGCCAGCGGCCTGGCCGCCGGGCCCCAGCTCGCGATCCGGCTGACCAAGCGGGCGCTGAACGGCTGGCTCAAGACCGCGGGCCCGATCTTCGACCAGTCCGCGGCCTACGAGATGCTGACGTTCATGGGCGAGGACGTCAAGGAGGGCACGGCGGCGCTGATCGAGAAGCGGCCGCCGGTCTTTCCCTGACAGACCCGGCTCACTCCGCTTCGTAGCGTTCAAGAAACGAAAAAACGTCGGCCTCGTCGACACCGGGAAAGCTCCCGGTGGGCAGGGCGGACAGGATGTGCGAGTGGGCCCGGGCCGACGGCCACGCCTGGCCCTCCCAGCGCGCCGCGAGCGCGGCCGGCGGCCGCTGGCAGCATTCGCCGTCCGGGCAGGCCGAGGTCAGCCGGCGGAGCGTCTCCCGGCCGCGGAACCAGCGTGAGTGCTCATACGGCACGCCGAGGGTGATCGCGAACCCGACCTCCCGGCTCTGGTCGACGAACGCGGCACACCAGTAGGTCCCGGACGGCGTGTCCGAGTACTGGTAGTACGGGCTGAACCGGTCCTCGGCGGTGAACACCTGCCGGCCCGACCACCGCCGGCACATCCGCTGGCCCTCGATCGCCCCGGTCGCGTCGGCCGGGAACACGACCCCGTCGTTCTCATAGGCCTTGTAGATGATGCCGTCCGCGTCGTTCTTCACGAAGTGGCACGGCAGCCCGAGGTGATGCGTGGCCAGGTTGGTGAACCGGTGCGCGGCCATCTCGTACGACACCGAGAACACGTCCCGCAGGTCCTCCACGGACAGGCTCCGGGCCTGCGCCGCCTCCCGCAGGAACGCCGTGGCCTGCTCCTGCGGGACCAGGACGGCGGCGGCGAAGTAGTTCGCCTCGACCCGCTGCCGCAGGAAGTCGGCGAAGTCGCGCGGGGCGCTGTGCCCGAGCACGAAGTGACCCAGGGTCTGCAGCAGGATCGTCCGCGGCGTGTGCATGCCCATGGACTCCTGCTTGAGGTAGATCCTGCGGTTGCGCAGGTCGGTCACGGACCGCACGGAGCGGGGCAGGTCCCGGACGTACCGGACCGAGAAGCCGTAGTGGCTCACCACGGACTGCAGCATCCCCTGGGACAGGGCCCCGCCGGCGTAGCCCACCGTGGCCAGCGCCGACGCGGCCTCGTCCTCGATGGCCGGGAAGTAGTTGCCGCGCTCGCGCATCATCGCCCGCAGGTCCGCGTTCGCCGCCCGGGCCTCCTCGGGCGTGGCCGTCGGCTTGGCCCGCTGCCT
>JASHUI010000250.1:0-4470 GCA_030040095.1 Streptosporangiaceae bacterium
ATGCCGCCTGGGAGCGGATCGGGGCACCCGGCCGGGTCGGCGAGGTGGCGGCGATCATGCGGGCCGCCGGGCTTGCCGCTCCGGCCGCGGCGTTCCAGGAGGCGAGCGGCGTTCCGGCCTCCGGCCCGGCGGCGCTGACCGCACGCGAACGCAGCGTGGTCGTGCTGGTGCACGAGGGCCGGACCAACCAGCAGATCGCGCACGCCCTCAACATCAGCGTCAAGACCGTGGAGGCCTACCTGACCAGGCTGTACCGGAAGACGTCGTGCTCGTCCCGGGTCGAGCTCGCGGTCGCGGTCACCGAGCGGCGGCTGATCGTCACCGGGCAAGACGACGCCGGGTCCGCGTGACGACCAGACCGCCTGACGACCAGACCGCCCTACCCGCCCGACGGCCTGACCGCCTTACCCGCCTTACCCGCCTTTCCCGCCTGACCGCCTTACCCACCTGACCCCCTTACCCGCCTGACCGCCTGACTGTTGGGGCGGCCGGGGCGGCTGGGGCGGCCCGGCGCCCGGGCGGCGCTATCGATCCCGTTGTATCTCGGCAAATAGCCATTTATTTCAGCGCCATGGCGCTACGCTGCTGCCCGTCCCGTCCCCGTTCGACCGCCTTGAGCCGCGGCCTCGGGCTGCCTTCCAAGGAACGGCCTCGGCCTGCCCCCAGGAAGTTGGAGATGATCCTGCTGAGCGCGCGCGTGGCCCGGTGGACCATGACGGCGGCGGTCGCGGCTGCCATGATCGGGCTCGGCTCCCCGGCCGCGCTGGCGACCGCGTCGTCCGCAGTGGTCAGGACCGTCAGCTACCTGGGATACAGCTTCCAGGTCCCGGCGGGATGGCCGGTCGTTCACATCGGGCCCAGGTCCACCACCTGCGTTGACTTCGACCGGCACGCGATCTACCTGGGTACCCCAGGGCAGAACCAGGACTGCCCGAGCGTCCTGCTCGGGACGACCGAGGCGATCCTGGTCCAGCCGTCCGCGGCCGGCGCTTCCCCGGCCGGAGCCTCCGCGGCCGAGGACCCCGTCTCGCACAAGATCACCGTGGTCAGCCCGGGCATCGAGGTCACGGCGACCTATGACACGAACCGGGCGCTGGTAGCCCGGGTGCTGGCCAGCGCCGGGCTCCCGGTCCCGGGCGTGACCGCGCCCGCGGTGAAGGGGCTGGCCGGGATCCTGCGGTTGGCCAACGAGGGGCCGGCCTCGAACGCGGCACAGCAGGAGCTGGCCCCGGCGGCCGCCGCCACCACCGTGCCCGCCAGCGCCACCAGCTATCTGGGCGAGGGCTTCGATGCCTGCGCCGCGCCGAGCGCCGACTTCATGAGCGCGTGGAAGCAGTCGTCTCCGTACGGGGCGGTCGGCATCTACATCGGCGGTTCGGACCGGGCCTGCGCCCAGCCGAACCTGACCGCCAGCTGGGTCGCCCAGCAGGTTGCGGCCGACTGGCACTTCCTGCCCATCTACGCCGGAGTCCAGGCCGAGTACGGCCAGATCACCGCCCCAGCCAGCCAGGGGGTCGCCGCCGCACAGGACGCGGTCACCCAGGCCGCCGCGCTCGGCTTCGGCCCGGGCACGCCGATCTACTACGACATGGAGGCCTACCCGGCCGACGAGGAGAGCGACGCCCTGGCCTTCCTGTCCGCCTGGACGACGCAGCTGCACGCCGAGGACTACAAGTCCGGGGTGTACAGCAGTTCCTCATCCGGGGTGGCCGACCTGGTCGCCAACTTCGCCGACGACCCGATGCCGGACGTGATCTGGGACGCGCTGTGGAACGGCGAGGCGAACACGGCCGACACGGTGATCCCGGCCGCCGACTGGGCCAACCACCAGCGGGCGCACCAGTTCACGGGCGGGGCAAACGAGACCTACGGCGGCGACACCATCGACGTCGACCAGGACTACCTGGACGTGAACCTGCAGCCGCCGGGGCCGGCCGAGCCCGGCCAGGCGGCGCTGGTCACCGAGACCGGCCAGGTCAGCGACTACGTGATCCGTGGCGGGAACCTGTACGCCTATTACCAGACCATCGCGGGCGGCTCGTTCACCGGCCCGACGCAGCTGTCCACCAGCCACGACCTGACCGGCACCCCGGTAGCCGTGCAGACGGCGAACGGCGAGATCTCGGTCTTCGCCGCGACCACCGCCGGATTCATCAGGGGCGTGATCCAGCCCGGGCCCGGCGCCGCGGTCACCAAGGCGGTCGCGCTGAACGGCCACTACATCGGCGGCCCCGCGGCCATCGCCGCCCTGAATGGCACCGTGGCGGTGTACACGGTCGGCACCGACGGGAACCTGTATACCTACTACCAGACCAGCCCCGGCGGCGGGTTCCAGGCCGCCAAGCGGCTGACCACGATCGGCGACTTGACCGGCACCCCGGCGGCGGTGCAGACCGCCAAGGGCATCATCTCGGTCTACACCACGACCACCGGCGGAGGGGTGCAGGCGGTCTGGCAGTCCGCCGTGGGCGGCGCCGTGACCCAGCAAGCCCGCCTCGGCGGCCATCTGTCCAGCAGCCCTGCCGCCGTCGTCACCACCGACGGCGCGATCGCGGTGTACGCGGTCGGCACGAACGGCCAGCTATACGGGTTCGAGCAGCGCAAGCCCGGCGGCTTGTTCGTCGGGCCGTCGCTGCTGACCAGCAACGGGGGCCTTACCGGCACGCCGGTGGCGGTGCCGGGCACGGACGGCACGGTGTCGGTCTACGCCCTGAGCAGGGCCGGGTCGGTCCGCGGCAAGTGGCAGACAACGGCGGACGGCCCGTTCAACCACGGGGTCACGCTCTCCGGTCACCTCGCGGGCGACCTGGCCGGCCTGATCAGCGGCGACGCGATCTCGCTCTACGCCAGCGGCAGCAACGGCGCACAGTACGGCGACAACGCCGACGCCGGGGGCGGCTCGTTCGCCGGGTGGGCCGTTCTCTGACGGCAACCTTCGTAGAATGACGCGATGGCCTCCCCGGAGCCGGTGAGCGAGGCACTGCAGGTACTGCGCCGGGTCTTCGGGTACGACTCCTTCCGCGGCTATCAGCAGGAGGTCATCGACCACGTCACCCGGGGTGGCGACGCCCTCGTGCTGATGCCCACCGGCGGCGGCAAGTCGCTCTGCTACCAGATCCCCGCGCTGCTGCGAGGCGGCGTCGGCGTGGTCGTCTCGCCGCTCATCGCGCTGATGCAGGATCAGGTGGACGCCCTGCGCGCGCTGGGCGTCCGGGCCGGGTTCATCAACTCGACCCAGGATCCCGGCCAGCGCCGCGAGGTGGAGAGCGCGTTCGTCCGCGGCCAGCTCGACCTGCTCTACCTGGCGCCGGAGCGGCTGCGTTCGGAGTCCACGCTGAGACTGCTCGACCGCGGCACGATCTCGCTGTTCGCGATCGACGAGGCGCACTGCGTGGCCCACTGGGGGCACGACTTCCGGCCCGACTACCTGGCCCTGTCCGAACTGCACGAGCGCTGGCCGGCGGTGCCCCGGATCGCGCTGACGGCCACCGCCACCAGGGCGACGCGCGCGGAGATCGCCGAGCGGCTGAACCTCACCGGCGCCCGGCAGTTCGTGGCCAGCTTCGACCGGCCGAACATCCAGTACCGCATCGTCCCGAAGAACGAGCCACGACGGCAGCTGCTCGACCTGATCGCCGCCGAGCACGCGGGCGACGCGGGCATTGTCTACTGCCTGTCGCGGGCGTCGGTCGAGGCCACCGCCGAGTTCCTGGTGAGCAGCGGGATCGACGCGCTGCCGTATCACGCGGGGCTCGACGCCGGCACCCGGGCCGCCAACCAGGCACGCTTCCTGCGCGAGGACGGCCTGGTCATGGTGGCGACGATCGCGTTCGGCATGGGCATCGACAAGCCAGACGTGCGGTTCATCGCCCACCTCGACCTGCCCAGGTCGGTCGAGGGCTACTACCAGGAGACCGGCCGGGCCGGGCGGGACGGGCTCCCGTCCACCGCCTGGATGGCCTACGGCCTGCAGGATGTCGTGTTGCTGCGCAAGCTGATCGACTCCTCCGACGGCGACGCCGCGCACCGGCGGCGCCAGGCCAGCCACCTGGACGCCATGCTGGCCCTGTGCGAGACGATCGAGTGCCGTCGCAGGCAGCTCCTTGGCTATTTCGGTGAGGAGGCGGAGGGCTGCGCCAACTGCGACACCTGCCTGACGCCGCCGCAGGCGTGGGACGGCACGCTGGCCGCCCAGAAGGTGCTGTCCACCGTGTGGCGGCTGGACCGGGAGCGGCACCAGAGGTTCGGCGCGGGCCAGGCCATCGACATCCTGCTCGGAAAGCAGACGCCGAAGGTCAGCCAGTTCCGGCACGACGCGCTGAGCGTGTTCGGCCAGGGCAAGGAGTTGCGCGACACCGAATGGCGTGCGGTGGTGCGCCAGCTCCTGGCCCAGGGCCTGCTGGCCGTCGAGGGCGACTACGGCACGCTCGTGCTGACGCCCGGCAGCAACGAGGTGCTGTACCGGGGGCG
>JASHUI010000251.1:0-13853 GCA_030040095.1 Streptosporangiaceae bacterium
CGTCGCGCCAGCTCGGGTAGGCCGGGGTCCAGCCGAGTTCGCGCTTGGCCTTCGCGTTGCTTGCCCCACGCACCTCGGTCATCATCGAGACGGTCATCTCGCCGCCGAGCAGGCGGCCCAGCCAGACCGGGGCGCGCAACGGCGGCTTGACGCCCAGCGACGAGGCCAGATAAGGCAGCCACTGCGCGACCGGGGCCGGTTCGTCGTCCACGACGTTGTAGATGCCGGGGGCGCCCCGGGTGACCGCGGCCACGGTGGCGGCGGCAGCGTCGGTGACCTCGGTGAATGACCAGATGCCCGTGCCCCCGCCGATGACGGGCAACTGTCGCTTGCGCACCGCTGCGAGCATGACGTCGGAGGCGCCGTGACCGTAAAGGACGCCGTAGCGGAGCACCAGGCCCTCCGGGACCTTGGCGGGCACCGCGTTTTCGAGATGCCTGATGGCCGCCAAGCTGCTGGCCGTCACGGCCAGGGGATGCGGGTCGAGCGGATCCTGCTCGGTCTTGGCCTGGCGGCCGGACCGGGTGTTGGTCCAGCCGACGAAGCTCTGCGCGATGAACCGGTCAGTGCCGGCCTGTGTGGCGGCTTCCAGTAGGTAGTCGGTGCCTTTGCTGCGGAGCTCGTTGGTCACCGCGAACTCCTTGTCGAAGTGGCGGAAGCTGCGCAAGCCAGTCAGCGCGGTCATCTGGTGCACGATCACCTCGGGCTCCGCGGCCGTGACCGCCTTGAGCACCGCCTCGCGGTCCAGCCCGTCGACGATGGCCGGCGTAGCGCCTGCCCGTTCCAGCTGGCCAACCTTGGCCGGCGTGCGGGTGCTGGCGGTGACCTGGTGGCCCGCGGCGATCAGGCCGGGCACCAGGAACCGGCCGATTACACCGGTCGCCCCCGCGACGAAGACTCGCATCGGTGTCTCCTTTCCTGCGTCCTTGTCATGTCCGCCCCTTACGACGCGATAGGCCGAACGGACGTGACATACCCCGCCCGTTTTCAGCTTCCGGCTTCCTCCCGCCACGCAGCTGCCAGGTGCGTGAGGCCTCGAGCTGGCCTTGGCGGTCGTTTGATCCGCTAAGACGAGGGGCGGTCGCCAGCTGTGACACCCGCGACCTGGAGGTCGTCGGCTCGCCTCATCAACCCGGCAACTGGAGCGGGCCTGGGACGCCTGGCAGGCGCGCGGCGAGACCGCCCAGCGGCCGGGCCACGCCGACAACCCGTTCCGGGCACGCTGACCACCCGCCCAGCCTGCCAGCCGCGTTCAGGAAACTGGACGCCGTAGCGGTGCTCATGGCTCGATTGTTACCGGCACCCCGAGTAACGGGAGGAGCCGGGCCGTGCCTCAGATCAGCTGCCAGGGCGCCTGACCCGGCGGAAACTCAGGCGACCTCTGTGCGCCATCTGGGTAAAGTCGTGCTGTGCCAGAGTTGCAGCGCCTGCGAGCCGGCCATGCCCCGGCGGTCCTCGCCTTCGAGCTGGCCAACCGCGTCTACTTCGCCGCCTCGGTCTCCGACCGCGGTGATGAGTTCTACGATCGGTTCACCGAGCGGCACAGCGCCTTGCTGGCCGAGCAGGAGGCCGGCATCGGCGCCTTCTACGTATTCGTCGCCGAGGACGGCTCGGTCCTGGGCCGGTTCAACCTGTACGGCTTCAAGGATGGCACCGCAGTACTCGGCTACCGGGTCGCGCAGCACGTCGCAGGCCGCGGCGTGGCGACCGCGGCCGTCCGGGAGCTGTGCGGTCTGGCGGCGGCGCAATACGGGCTGCGCACGCTCAGGGCGGCCACCTCCCGCGAGAACGCCGCGTCACAGAAGGTGCTGACCAGGGCGGGGTTCATCCCGGTCGGCCCGGCAGACCCGGCCGACCTCGGCGGTAAGCAAGGCACCTGGTATCAGCGTGACCTGGTGCAGCCCCTCAGCAGTTCCTTACTGGTTCGTGGTTACGCCGTGTCGCGGTCATGCGGCCTGGGCGAGGTTCTGCTGCCGGGGGCGGCGTTCGAGGACGCCTGGACCGGCGAGGGCGACGGCAGCGACGAAAGAATCCCGCTCTGCCGCATCGAGTACCTCGGCGACGACGAAGACTGGGGCTTCGCGGTCTACGACCCCGCTCGTCAGCGCAGACCGGGCACGCCTGCGGCGTGGCTCGGCTCCGCGCCACAGGTAGCACAGATAGATTCCGCCGCCGCGTCACGGCCGGCTCGCGCGGCCGCTGGCCGGGCACGGCTTTGCCACGCGCGGGTCTGTCATGTACTTTCTTAATGGAAAGTCTTTGACCCAGGAGCCTGAATGCGTGATGTGGCAAAAGACCCGGCAGCGCTGGAGCTGCTGCGGGTGCAGCGGAGCCGGCTGGCGGACCGGATGCGGCCGCCGTGGTGGTACGTGACCGGTATCGCCCTGGTGTACGCACTGGTCTTCGCGGTCCCCTTCGGCCAGCGGTACCTTCCCCAGGGGTTTAGCGTCTGGCCCGTCTTTGCCGCCGCACTGGCGGTGGCCTGGCTGCTGCAGCGGGGCCTGGCCCGGGCCACCGGCATAAGGGTGGGCTTCCGGAACCTCCGCTATCCCGCCTCGGGCCGCCCCGTAAGGATCGCGGCGGTCGTGGTAAGCCTCGCCGCCATCGCGACCGAGCATTTCCTGATCGATCGCGGCCTGCTCACGGCCGCGATCCTGGTCGCGGCCCTCGGGGTCGTGGCGGAAATGGCTCTCATGCAGGCCGCTCTGCGGGGGATCCGCCAGGAGCTGCGAACGGGCGGAGAGGCGGCTTGACCGCCAGGCCAGACCCGCTCATTCATCCGATCACCCGGTTGTCGATCTGCGGGCTGCTGGCGGCCGGCGCGGACTGGGTCGAGTTCGCCGCGCTGCGTGATGCCGCCGGGATCAGCGACTCGGTGTTGTCGAAACACTCCCGCGTGCTCGAAGACGCCGGGTATGTGGAGGTCCGCAAGGGCGCGGTCGGCCGACGGCCGCGCACGTGGTTCCGGCTCACCGAGCAAGGCCGCCAGGCGGTGCGGGGTCACCTGGCCTGGCTGGCCCAGTTGGAGGAGGCGGTCTCGGCCAGCACGCCGGCAGACCCTTAACCGCTGCGATGTGCTCGGGCGCGCGGAGCAGGGCTCAGGGCGCGGAGGCGGCCAGTTCGTGGTCGGCGGGCTCGACGGCGGCCAGCGGGGCGCGGCCCGAGATCAGGTCCGCGGCCCGCTCGGCGATCGCTACGGTCGCCGCGCCCGAGTTGCCCCGGGGCGCCGCGGGCATCACCGACGCGTCCACCACGCGCAGGCCCTCGACTCCGCGCACCCGCAGCTCCGGATCGACCACGCTGGTCAGCCTGCTGGCGGCCAGCTTGGAGTCGCCGCCCATGGCGCAGGTGCCGACCGGGTCATGGCCGGTCGTGAGGTGGTGCCGGACGAAGTCCCTGATCTCGGCGTCGGTGCGGACGTCGGCGCCGGGTGCGAGCTCGGACTTGCAGATCTTGGACATCGGGCGCGCGGCCGCGAACTCCCTGGCCAGGCCGATGCCGGTGACCAGCGGCCCGATGTCGGCCCCCTCGGACAGGTAAGCCGGGTCGATCAGCGGCCGGTGCCGCGGGTCGTTGCTGCTCAGCCGGACCTGGCCCCGGCTCCCGGCGGCGGCCAAGGTCACCAGCACCGAGAGCGCGCGGACCGACGGGTCGGCCAGGCCGCCGTCCTGGTACGGGGCGGGCAGGGCCAGCCACTGCAGGTCGGGTGCGGGCAGCCCGGAGTCGGAGCGGCTGAACCCGCCGGACTCGGCGACGTTGGTGGTCATCGGCCCGGAGTGCATCAGCTGCCAGCGAGCCAGGTTCCTCGGGCCGGCCTGCTCCCAGAACGCGCGGGACTTCGGGGTGTGCCACATGGCCGTGACCACCGGGTGGTCGCAGAGGTTCGCCCCCACCCCGGGGCTGTCCACCAGGGCCGCGATGCCGTGCCCGCGCAGGTGATCGGCGGGGCCGATGCCGGACAGCATCAGCAGCTGAGGGCTGGCGATCGCGCCGGCGGCCAGGATGACCTCGCCCTCCGCCTCGACCGTCTCGGCCACCCCGCGCAGCAGGTAATTAACGCCCGTCGCCCGCCCGCCGGACATCGCGACGCTGGTGACCAGGGCGTCGGTCTGCACGGTCAGGTTCGGCCGGGACGCGGCGGGGTGCAGGTAGGCATCGGCCGCCGACCAGCGACGGCCGCGCTGCTGCGTCACCTGGTAGAAGCCGACGCCGTCCTGCCGGACGCCGTTGAAGTCGTCGTTGGCCGGTGACCCGCAGCTGCGGGCGGCCTCGACGAACGCCGTGGTCAGCGGCGACTTGTGGCGCAGGTCCTGGACGCAGAGCGGCCCGGACGCGCCGTGGTAGGCCGAGGCGCCGCGGGAATTGCCCTCGGCGCGCAGGAAGTACGGCAGCAGGTCGGTGTAACCCCAGCCCTCGCATCCGTACTCGTCGCGCCAGGTGTTGAAGTCGTAGCGGCTGCCGCGCACGTAGATCATGGCGCCGATGGACGACGATCCGCCGAGGGTCCGGCCGCGGGGCCAGTAGACCGACCGGCCCGCGGCCCGCTCCTGCGCGGTGGTGTGATAGTTCCAGTCGTAGGTGCTCTGGAACAGCAGGTTCAGCGCCGCGGGGATGTGGATGTCGTCGGAATCGTCGGGCGGCCCGGCCTCGAGCAGCAGCACCCGCGTCGTCGGGTTCTCGCTGAGCCGCGCGGCCAGGACGCAGCCCGCGCTGCCCGCGCCGACGATGACGTAGTCATACACGACGGCCCTCCCGAACGCACTTCGGACATTTCTCGGGATACCATACTCATCCCGGAATGGCCGCGACCGGGCTATCCGGCGGGTCGTTGGCAAATAAGCGCGCCCCCGGCCCGATCGGACCGGGGGCGCGCTCCCCCCACAGTTGCGGCCGGCTCGATGCCGGCGGGCCCCCGAGATCCGCCGGGCACTCTCTGCGAGCTGGCCTGCGGGCACTGAAGCCCGCTCCAGGCCTCTATTTCCCCCGTTTCGGCCTGGTGAGGGTAATCAACTTAGTTGACCGAAACCGCAGCTTCAGCGTTGTCAGTCGGCCCCTCGAGCGATCACCCTTCGTACACCTACGATGCCACATCGTGGTGTCTATGTGAATACCCCAGGTCAGGACCCTAAAACCGGATTAGAGATGTTCCTTGGTTGAGCACTGCCAGATCGCTGTCCCGCGCACGGCCGACGCCGTTTCGGTCACCCAGTTTGAGAGGTTTAGGGCGTGTTCCCCGCCCGGCCGGCGCCCGCTACGGTTGACTCCATGTCACGCGACCGCCAGGACGAGCCCGTGGTGCTGTCCCGTATCTATACCCGCACCGGGGACGACGGCACCACGGCGCTGGGAGACGGAAGCCGCGCGGCCAAGACCGATCCCCGCCTGGCCGCCTACGCCGACGTGGACGAGGCGAACTGCGCGATCGGCACCGCCGTCACCATGGGCGGCCTGCCCGCCGAGATCACCGGCCTGCTGGTGCGGCTGCAGAACGAGCTGTTCGACGTGGGCGCCGACCTGTGCAATCCCGTGGCCTTGGCGGACGAGGAGCCGCCCTATCCCCCGCTGCGGATCGACGAGGACTACATCGCCCGGGTGGAGCAGGCCTGCGACCGGTTCAACGAGGGTTTGCCCGTGCTGCGTAGCTTCGTGCTGCCCGGCGGCAGCGCGGGCGCGGCGCTGCTGCATACGGCCAGGACGGTGGTCAGGCGGGCCGAGCGCAGTGCCTGGGCGGCCAGGGAGGCCCACGGGGAAGGGGTGAGCCCGCTGCCCGCCCGGTACCTGAACCGGCTCTCGGACCTGCTGTTCATCCTGGCCCGGCGGGCCAACGAGCCGGACGGCGACCTGCTGTGGAAGCCGGGCGCCCAGCGCTGACCCGTGCCCGGCACGACCGGGCACGGAGGCTCAGCACAGGTCGGACAGCGGGCCGGGCGGCGCGGCTTCCAGCCAGGCCAGGAACCCGGTCAGCGCGTCCTCGCTGAGCGCGAGCTCGATGCGCTCGGGCGTCTTGCCGGTCGCGCACTCCACCACGACGGCGTCCGAGCCGACGCTGGTCATCTCCGCCGGGTCGGCCGGCCGCCTGGAGACCACGCTCAGCGCCCGGCGGGCGAAGAACTCTCCGGGCCGCAGGCGCAGCCCGAACACCGGATACCAGCGCAGCTCATCGGGCTGGTAGGCGGCCAGGCCGAGCCGCCAGCGCCGGTCGCCGACCCGTCGCAGGCCGCATTCGACGCTGCCGCCGCCGCGCTCGATCAGGGTCCTGCGGATCGCGATCCCCAGGGCGCAAGCGAGACAGAGAACCAGGACGATCACGAGGAGCCAGCCCGCGTCGAGCGCGAGCCTGCCCCCGGCCAACCCCGGCCCTTCCCGCGCCGGCCTTCGTCAGGCCCGGTCGGCAGGATCGCCGGCGGCCCGAAGCAGCGCTCGGTAGTACCGTATGTCGGCCGACTCCTCGCCCCCGCCAGGCTGGGCCTGCTGCAGGGCGGCCTCCAGAGCGGCCCGGGCCGCCCTGGCGTCTACCTGGCCGCCGAGACGCGCCTGCCGGGCCAGGATCGATACCCGGTCGTCGGCCACCGAGAAGAATCCGCCGTTCACCGCGGCGACGACTTCCTCGCCGGCGTCATCGGCCGGCAGGCCCTCGGGCTTGATCCGGACCACGCTGCCCTCGGCGAGGATCCCGAGCACGGGGGTGTGGCCGGTCAGCACGCCGATGTCCCCGTCCAGGGTCTTGGCGATGACCAGCTCGGCCGGGCCCGACCACACCTCGCCATCGGGCACGACCAGCTCCACCCGCAGCGTCACAGTACCTCCCTGCGCGACTCCGTCACGGTCCCTGCCTGCGCGACTGCGTCACGACGCCTCCCTGCGCGACTCCGTCACGACCCCTCCCTGCGCGACTCCGTCACGACGAACGCTCCAGGTCCTTGGCCTTCTTCTCGACGTCCTCGATCCCGCCGACCATGAAGAAGGCCTGCTCGGGGAAGTGGTCGTACTTGCCCTCGGCCAGGGCCTTGAACGAGGCGATGGTCTCGTTCATCGGCACGAACACCCCGGGCTGGCCGGTGAACTGCTCGGCGACGAACATCGGGTGGGACAGGAACCGCTCGATGCGCCGCGCCCGCTGCACGGTGACCCGGTCCTCCTCGGACAGCTCGTCGATGCCGAGGATCGCGATGATGTCCTGCAGCTCCTTGTAGCGCTGCAGGATCCGCTGCACCTCGCGGGCCACGTTGTAGTGCTCCTCGCCGACGTAGGCCGCGCTCAGCACCCGCGAGGTGGAGTCCAGTGGGTCCACCGCGGGGAAGATGCCCTTCTGGGTGATCTCGCGGGAGAGCACCGTAGTGGCGTCGAGCTGCGCGAACGTGGCGTGCGGCGCCGGGTCGGTGATGTCGTCGGCCGGGACGTAGATGGCCTGCATCGAAGTGATCGAGTGGCCCCTGGTGGAGGTGATCCGCTCCTGGAGCTGCCCCATCTCGTCGGCCAGGGTCGGCTGGTAGCCCACCGCCGAGGGCATCCGGCCGAGCAGCGTGGACACCTCCGAGCCGGCCTGGGTGAACCGGAAGATGTTGTCGATGAACAGCAGCACGTCCTGGCCCAGCACGTCGCGGAAGTACTCGGCCATGGTGAGCGCGGCCAGGCCGACCCGCAGCCGGGTGCCCGGCGGCTCGTCCATCTGGCCGAAGACCAGCGCGGTGTCCTTGATGACGTTGGAATCGGTCATCTCGATGAACAGGTCGTTGCCCTCGCGGGTCCGCTCGCCGACGCCCGCGAACACCGACACGCCGCCGAAGTTCTTGGCCACCCGGGTGATCATCTCCTGGATCAGCACGGTCTTGCCGACGCCCGCCCCGCCGAACAGGCCGACCTTGCCGCCGCGCACGTACGGGGTGAGCAGGTCGATCACCTTGATCCCGGTTTCCAGGATCTCGGTCCTCGGCTCCAGCTGGTCGAACGCGGGCGGGTTCCGGTGAATCCCCCACCGTTCGGTGATCTTCAGCGCGGAGGTGGGCACGTCCAGGGTCTCGCCGAGCACGTTGAATACGTGGCCCTTGGTCACCTCGCCCACCGGCACCGAGATCGGCCCGCCGGTGTCGGTGACCGGCGCGTCGCGCACCAGGCCGTCGGTCGGCTGCATGGAGATGGCGCGGACCACGTTGTCGCCGATGTCCTGGGCCACCTCCAGGGTGAGCGTCTTGGCCTCGCCGCCGAGCGTCACCTGGACATTCAGGGCGTTGTAGATCCCCGGGATCTGCTCGGCCGGGAACTCGACGTCGACGACGGGACCGATCACCCGCACGACCCGTCCGGTGGCTGCCCGCCCGGCTCCGCCATCGCCTGTGGTGTTCTCTACGGTAGCGGTCATGGTGATGCTCACTTACTCCCTGTCGTCGTCTCAGCCAGCGCGTTGGCGCCGCCGACGATCTCGCTGATTTCCTGGGTGATCTCGGCCTGACGTGCCTTGTTGGCTTCCAGCGTAAGCTGATCAAGCAGGTCGTTGGCGTTGTCGGTGGCGGACTTCATGGCCCGGCGCCTGGCCGCGATCTCGGCGGCCGCCGAGTCGAGCAGCGCGTGGAAGATCCTGCTCGCCACATACCAGGGGAGCAGGGCGTCGAGCACGTCCTCCGGCGACGGCTCGAACTCGTACAGCGGCACCATCCCCCGGGGCGGCGCCTCGGTGGTTTCCTCGATCTCCAGCGGCAGGATCCGCCGGGTCACCGGTCGCTGCGAGAGCATGGACACGAACTCGGTGTGGACCAGGTAGATCTCGTCGACGCCCCGGCCGGCCTCCCCCGCCCCCGGCACGGTCGGCTGCTCGTACGCTTCCAGCAGCGCGGCGGTGATCTCGCTGGCGTTCGCGTACGTCGGGGTGTCCGAGAAGCCGCTCCACTCCCCCGCCATCGCGCGCTGCCGGAAGCGGTGCCAGATGATGCCCTTGCGGCCGGCCACGAACGGCACCGCCTCGACTCCGCGCTCGGCGAGCAGGGCGCGCAGGTTCTGCGCCTCCCGTAGCACGCTGGTGTTGTATCCGCCGCAGAACCCGCGGTCGCTGGTCAGGATCAGCACGGCCGCGCGGGCCGGGTTGAGCGGCTCGGCGATGAGCGGGTGGTCGATCTGCGAGGACCGGCTCACCACGGCCTCGACCGCCCAGGTGATCTCCCGCGCGTACGGCTGGGCATCGCGCAGCCGCTGCTGCGCCTTGATGATGCGCGATGACGCGATCAGCTCCTGGGCGCGGGTGATCTTGGCGGTGGACTGGACCGTCCGGATCCGCCGCCTGACCAGGCGAAGCTGTGCTCCCACCTTCTCGCCGCCCTACTGTCTGGCCGCCGGGGCCGGCTGCGTCACGTACTTGCGGACCGCGTCCTGGCGCGGGCTGGACTCATCGGCCTCGCCCTCGTCGGCCTCCTCGGTGACCAGCAGCTCGCCGGCGCTGGTCTCGAACGTGGTGCGGAAGTCCTCGATCGCGTCCTTCAGGGCGGTGACGGTGTCGCCGGACATCTGGCCGGTCTCCCTGATCGCGGTGTAGATCCCGGGGTGCGACCGCTGCAGGAAGTCGAGGAACTCGTCCTCGAACCGGCCGATGTCCTCGACCGGCACCTTGTCGAGGTAACCGGCGGTGCCCGCCCACACCGAGACCACCTGCCGCTCCACCGGAAGCGGGCTGTACTGCGGCTGTTTGAGCAGCTCGACCAGCCGGGCCCCGCGGTCGAGCTGGGCCCGGGAGACCGGGTCCAGGTCGGAGGCGAACGAGGCGAACGCCTCCAGGTCGCGGTACTGGGAGAGCCCGAGCTTCAGGCCGCCGGCCACCGTCTTCATGGCCTTGATCTGCGCGTCGCCGCCCACCCGGGACACCGACTGACCGACGTTCATGGCCGGCCGCACGCCCGAGTTGAACAGGTCGGTCTCCAGGAAGATCTGCCCGTCGGTGATCGAGATCACGTTGGTCGGGATGTAGGCCGAGATGTCGTTCGCCTTGGTCTCGACGATGGGCAGCCCGGTCAGCGACCCCCCGCCCATCGCGTCGGACAGCTTCGCGCACCGCTCGAGCAGCCGCGAGTGCAGGTAGAACACGTCGCCGGGGAACGCCTCGCGGCCCGGCGGGCGGCGCAGCAGCAGCGAGATCGCGCGGTACGCCTCCGCCTGCTTGGTCAGGTCATCGAAGATGATCAGCACGTGCTGGCCGCGGTACATCCAGTGCTGGCCGATGGCCGAGCCGGTGAACGGGGCCAGGTACTTGAAGCCCGACGGGTCGGACGCGGGCGACGCCACGATCGCGGTGTACTCCAGCGCGCCGGCGTCCTCCAGCGACTGGCGGACCTGCGCGATCGTCGAGCCCTTCTGTCCCACGGCCACGTAGACGCACTTGACCTGCCGCTTCGGGTCGCCCGATGCCCAGTTTTCCTTCTGGTTGATGATCGTGTCGATGGCGATCGCGGTCTTGCCGGTCTGCCGGTCACCGATGATCAGCTCGCGCTGCCCGCGCCCGATCGGGGTGATCGCGTCGATGGCCTTGATCCCGGTCTGCAGCGGTTCGTGCACCTTCTGGCGCTGCACCACCGACGGTGCCTGCAGCTCGAGCGCGCGCAGCTCGGTGCCCTCCACCGGGCCCTTGCCGTCCAGCGGGCTGCCGAGCGGGTCCACGACCCGGCCCAGAAAGCCATCGCCGACCGGGACCGAGAGCACCTCGCCGGTGCGCCGCACCCGCTGGCCCTCGTCGATCTTGCTGAACTCGCCCAGGATGACCACGCCGACGTCACGCACGTCGAGGTTCAGGGCCAGGCCGCGGGTGCCGTCCTCGAACACCAGCAGCTCGTTGGCCATCGTCGAGGGCAGCCCCTCGACGTGGGCGATACCGTCACCCGCCTCGGCGACGACGCCGATCTCCTCCTTGGCCGCGGCCTCGGGCTCGTACGTCTCGACGAACTGCCTCAGCGCGTCCCGGATCTCCTCGGGCCGGATTGTCAGCTCCGCCATTGTCCTCGCGTCTCTCTCTTCCGGATCTCTCGCTGGTCCCGATCGCGCTAGGCCGCGAGCCTGCGCCGTAGCTCGGCGAGCCGGCTCGCCACGCTGCCGTCGATGATCTCGCCCGCGATCTGGACCGACATGCCGCCGATCACCTGGGGGTCGAGCACGACGTTCAGGTGTACGTCGTGGCCGTAGGCGGCGGCCAGGGCCGCCCCGAGCCTGCGCCGCTGCTCGGCGGTGAGCGCGATCGCGACGTGCACCTCGGCCACCAGGCGTTCCCGGCGCTCGGCGGCCAGGCGGGCGAACTCATCCAGGCTTGCATCCAGGGTACGACCCCTGGACTGCACCGCCGCCTGGGTGACCAGCCGCATCGTCGGCCCGGTGACCTTGCCGCCGAGCAGCGCGCCCAGCAGGTCCCGCTTGCGCTGGGCCGGGAAGAACGGGTTCGACAGCGCGGCCCGCAGCTCTGGCTCGGCGTTCACCACCCGGCCGAACCGGAACAATTCGTCTTCCACGTCGTCGAGGGTGCCCTCGCGGTCGGCCACCTCGACGATCGCCAGCACGGCAAGCTGCTCGGACGCGTCGACCAGGTCGGCCGGCTCTGACCAGCGCTCGCTCACCAGCGCAGACACCAGGTCCAGGGCCGGGGCGCCGATCCGCCCGCCGAGCAGCCGACGGACCAGGCCCACCTTGGCCCGGGCCTCCCGGGTCGGGTCGGCCAGCGTCCGGCGCAGCCCCGCCTGCGAGTCCAGCAGCCCGGTGACCGCGAACATCTCGTCGCCCAGCTGGCCGGGGTCGGCATCGCCGGCCAGGATCTCGGCGAGCCGGTCCTTGGCCAGGGCGAGCGACGCCCGGCTGCTGCCTCTCACCGGGAGGCCTCGGCGGCGCTGGCCGACTGCGCCTCGAGCTGGGCCAGGAACCGGTCCACGGTCCGCCGCTGCCGGGCGTCATCCTCCAGCGACTCGCCGACGATCCGGCTGGCCAGCTCGGTGGACAGCGCCCCGACCTCGGCGCGCAGCGAGATCAGCGCCTGCTGCCGGTCGGCCGCGATCTGCGCCCGGGCCGACTCGACCAGCCGCTGCTTCTCGGCCTCGCCCTCCTCGCGGAGCTCGGCCTTGATCTGGGCGCCCTGCTCCTTGGCCTCCTCGCGCAGCCGCGCGGCCTCGTGCCGGGCCTCGCTCAGCTGGGCCCGGTACTGCTCGAGCAGCTGGTTCGCCTCGGTCTGGGCCTCTTCGGCCCGCTTGAGTCCACCCTCGATCGCGTCGGACCGTTCCTCGAGCATCCTCTGCATGCGCGGCAGGAGGATCTTGGCCAGGATGCCGAAGATGACGAAGAAGCCGATGAAGCCGAAGATGAGCTCGGTCAGGTTAGGGACCAGCGGGTTCGCCGATCCGCCGGTCTGTGCCAGGTCCAACATGGGCGGTTACCTTCCCGCGCGGGCAGCTATTTCTGGAAGTACGGCACCGCGATGCCGATCAGCGCGAGCGCCTCGGTCAGCGCGAAGCCGATCCACATGAAGGTGGTGATCCGGCCCGACGCCTCGGGCTGCCGCGCCATCGCCTCGATCGCGTGACCGAAGACCAGGCCGATGCCGATGCCCGGGCCGATCGCCGCGAGGCCGTAGGTCAGCGCCGCGACGTTGAGGATATGGATCGTGTAGGGGTTACCGGAGGTGCCCGGCGCTCCCGCAGCCAGCAGGTGATGCACCAGCACGTGCATGTGTCGTTTCCTTTTCTTCGGCCGGCGGGCCGTCCCCGCCGGTGACGTACGTCGGGTTAGTGGGCCGGCTCCAGCGCGTCCGCTATGTAGAAGGCGGTCAGCGTGGTGAAGATAAACGCCTGCAGCAGCGTGATCAGCACCTCGAGCCCGAAGACCAGCAGGAACACGACGAGCGAGGTCGCCGCGAACAGCAGTCCGATGGACAGGCTGAACAGGTACCAGGCGCCCAGCGAGAACACCACCAGCAGCAGGTGCCCCGCCAGCATGTTCGCGAACAGCCGGATCGACAGCGTGAACGGGCGCACCAGGATGTTGGAGAACAGCTCGATCGGGCTCAGCAGCGGCAGGATCCACCACGGCGCTCCGTGCGGAACCGCCATGTTCTTGAAGTAGCCGACCGGACCCTGGTGCCGCATGCCGATCGTGATGTAGGTCACCCAGACGACCAGCGTCAAGATGACCGGGAACGCGTACCGGGACATGATCGGGAACTGCAGCACGGGGATCAGCTCGAACAGGTTCGCCAGCCAGATGAAGAAGAACAGCGACACCAGGAACGGCAGGTAGCGGTCGCCCTTGCTGCCGAGCTGGGGCCGCAGGATCTGCTCCCGGACGGCCAGGACGCCCAGCTCGCCGAGGTTCTGCGCTCCCCACCAGCGGCGCGGCACTCGCGTGGGCTTGCGGAAGGCGGCGTAGAAGAACCCCAGCACGCACGCTATGGCGATGATCTCGAGCAGCAGCGGCTTGGTGAACTGGAAGGACCCGATCGTGAAGATCGGCCTGAACACGAAGTCGGTCTGATAGGACGGCGCCGGGTAGCCGCATCCGGTGAAGATGTGGCATCCGCTGGCCGTGGTCATCAGGTGGGCGTCACTCATTGCCTGCTCCGTGACTTGGTGCTTCCCCGCGCGGTGCCCTGCGCCGAGCCGTCAGAGCTGCCTGGCAAAGCGGAAGATGATCAGTGCGAGCGAGAGCCCGATGCCGAGCAGCAGCCCGATCGGGAACAGCAACGGGATGTTCGTCCAGCGACCCGCCAGCCAGCCGATGCCGCCGTACAGCACCATGCCCCCGATCAGGTAGCTCACGATCGCCCAGCCGGTACCCTCGCGCGGGGTCGCCGGGCCGGGCTTGCGGTCGGCCGGCCTGCGCCCCGGGCCGGGGCCGGCGGCGCT
>JASHUI010000252.1:0-2795 GCA_030040095.1 Streptosporangiaceae bacterium
GCTCGTCCCACGGCGGGAACGCCCGCGGCCGCAGCGCGTACAACGCCTTCGCCGTCGCCGTGTCGCCGAAAGACACGTCAAGATCAGTTCCTTGAACGCTCCGTCTCGCCGCAGGCCTGGCCCGCAAGGCGTCGTACGCCTGCCCGGCGAAGATCAGTGCGCCCTTATCCAGCTCCGTCAGCGAAATCTGGTCTCGCGGCAACCCGGAGCCCCACTCCTCCCACCACCCCCGCAACGCCTCACTGGTCCGCTCGGTGTCCGCCCTCCGCAGGTGCCGGCACCCCCACGCCCGCAGCCACGTGATGAGCGCCAGCCGGTGGTCCTGGTCGCCGAGGTCGATCTGGTCTCCCGTAGCCTCAGCCAGTCTGCGAGACGCGGCGTCGACTCTGGTCTCCCCCCCAAACCCCCCGAGCCACCTCACGAGTTCCTCGCGGCTGGCCGAGGTCCGCAGCTCCTCCAGGATCCGCGCTCCCTCCGGCAGCCCCTCGCTGCTCCCGCCCTGCTCACCCACGCCGCTCATCCCCCCGTCGCCCCGGCCTGCTCGGCCACGCCGCTCACCCTGCCCGCCGCCGATTGTCGGCACCCCTCGGTAAGTTACCTGCCGTGATCGTGCCAGGTCGCCCATGAAGATCGTCGTCACCACTCCAACGGGCCACGTCGGATCACGGGTCACGCGGCTGCTTCTCCAGGCGGGCGCACGGCCCACCCTCGTCGCTCGCCACCCCGAACGCCTCGACCCGCGCGTCCGGGAGCGAGCCGACGTCGTCCAGGCCGACCAGTCCGACCCCGCCGCGGTCGTGCACGCGACCCGCAACGCCGACGCCCTGTTCTGGGTCGCGCCGCCCACGGACGATCCCGACGCCGACCCGGTCTCCTGGCATGCGGACCTGGGCGCCAACGCGGCCCGGGCCGTGACCGAGAACGGCATCGCCCGCACCGTGTTCCTCAGCAGCGTCGGCGCCGAGATGCGTTCCGGGGCCGGGGAAATCGACGGCCTGGCCCGCACCGAGGAACTCCTCGACGCCACCGGCGCCAGCGTCCTCCACCTTCGCTGCGGGTTCTTCTTCACCAACCTCGATCCCGACTCCCTGCGCCACGGCGTCGTGGAAATACCGGCCCCCGTCGACTACCCGCAGCCCTGGGTCGACCCGCGCGACATCGGCGACATCGCCGCGGCCCGGTTGCTGTCCGAAGACTGGTCCGGCCGTCAGGTCCAGGCCGTCCACGGCCCCGAAGACCTCACTCTCATCCAGGTGGCCGAGATCCTCACCGAGGCGCTCGGCCGCCCGATCCGGGCCGAGACCATGTCCGAAGACGCCCAGCGCAGCTCCCTGCGGTCGGCTGGATTCGGCGACAAGCAGATCGAGGGCATGGTGGGCATGTCGGCCGTGATGCGCGACGGCTTCGTCCCCGAAGACAAGCGCACGATCCTCACCACCACCCCGACCACCCTCGCCGCCTGGGCACACGCCCACCTGCGCCCCCTGCTCAGCCCATAGCCGGGACGACTGACCGCCTCAAGACGCAGCTAGAGACCCGCCGCCGGGCGTCGTCTCAGACGCCATCGAGAAGGTGATCCGCGCCACCCAAACCCTTCAAGGTGACCAGCGGGTTCTTGCGACGATCCGCCAGCACGCCGAGCACCTGGCAGTGAGCCAGACGGCTGGCGCGCCCGCTGAGCGGACGCGGGGCAGCCGGCCGGGATGAATGCGAGCCCGGTGCACATCCAGCTACAGCAGCGTCGCATTCATCCCCGGACAGCACGGTCGATGCGCTGACCCAGGCCGGAGCGCTGATCCTGACCCGGCACGAACAGATGAGTCTCGGGCGCTACGCCCGCGACTTCGCCCGGCACGTCCTTAGAGTGGTCAGACAGGCGGCCATAAGCATCCCGAAATACATGCCATAGCATGACATGCCATGGCTCCGATGTTTGGTCGCGGCGATGGCTGATGTGTGGATCTGGGGGCAGGACGATGTGCTGGTTCGCGGAGACGCCATCGTGCTGCTGGGGATCGGCGACGACGGAGTGCGGGCGGTGTGCGGCAACGGGCGGGCCGTACGGCTAACGGGGAGACCGTGCTCGAGCGGGCAGATCCTGGCGTTACTAAAGGTGATGAGGCGTGCCAGGGAAGACGGGCGGACCGTGGTCATTATGCCGTCCGGCGAGGCGGAGTCGGTGACCTGGCGCTGGGAGTGCGTGGACGCGCTGCAGGACCGCACGTGAGGCACGCCGCTTACGAGGGTGGCGGCGGCCCCCGGTGGCCGGCGTCTTCCTTGACATGCGCGCCGGTGGGGAGGCGGCGATAGGTCCTCGCCCGGTTCTTGGCCAGCTTGGCCTCGACCGCGTCCTGCAGGTCGACGCCGATCTTCTCGGCCAGGCCGAAGACGTACAGCGCGATGTCCGCCAACTCCTCGGCCACATCCGGGCGGCCCTTGCGCCACGCGTCGAAAGCCTCGGCGACCTCGCCGTTGAGCAGGCAGAACTCCAACGGCACATCCGTCGTGTCGAAGCCCTTCGCGAGCTTGTTCTCCCAGGCGAGCCGCTGCGCGGTCCTGATATCCACGCACGGCACGCTACCCGGGCGATGCGCTACCCGGGCGGGGTCGCGAGGCGGGTGAGTTCGGCGTGGCGGAGTTCCAGGCGGCCGGAGGCGGCCAGGAAGATGCCGAACACCACGGCGTCGCCGTCGTCGGGGACGCGGGCGGTGACCTGGTAACGGGTCCAGTCCAGGGTGGCCGGGACCGTCGTGACGCTGCCGTCGCGGTCGGCCGGGAGGTCGTCCGCGACCGGG
>JASHUI010000253.1:0-6544 GCA_030040095.1 Streptosporangiaceae bacterium
CAGGGCGCGCAGGGCGGGCAGGCGGGCGCCGGGGCGGCGGCCGGCCAGCCAGGGCAGCAGCGCGGCGGCGGCCAGCAGCACGGCCATGACCGCGGATTCCTGGTTGATCAGGACGCTGGCGCCCAGGATCACGCCCAGGATGATGCCCTGGCGGCGGCCGGGGCGGCGGCGCAGCCGGACGGCGGCCTCCAGGGTCATGGGCAGGAACAGCGAGCCGAGGGCGATGTTGAGGTGGTACCAGTCCTGCCAGGCCAGCATGGAGGACAGGCCGAACAGGGCGCCGGCGGCGATCGCGCCGGGGGCGGCGAGCCAGAGCCGGGCGGCGCGGTACATGACGTAGCAGAGCAGGCCGGGCAGGACGATGGTGAGCAGGGTGAACGAGGCGCTGGGGCCGAAGGCCAGGGTGACCGGGGTCATGATCAGCCCGGCCAGGGGCATGGTGGTGTCGAAGCCGAGCTGGATGCCGACCGGCGCGGCCATCTGGCTGGTGAACCAGGGGTTGCCCAGGTGCACGACCTGGTGCGCGGTCCACCACAGATCCCACACGTAACCCGACACATCGCGGGTCTCCGGCAGCAGGTGCCGGGGGAGGTAGGTGGCCCGGGGCCAGGTGACCGCGATCCCGGCGGCCAGGTAGACGGCCAGCAGCGCCAGGTGCGCCGCCCACGGGTGCCTGGTCGCCGTCCGCGCCGTCCCAGCCGGAGCGTCAGCCCGGGTCGCCGCTGAGGCGGCGCCCCCGTCGCCGGGCTCCCCGGCTCCGGACGAGCCCGCTGGCCGGATGGCGGCAGAATCCCGCGGCTCCAGCATGTCGGCCTCGCCAGGGCCGGCGGTGTTCAGCCGCCCGGGCCTGCTGCGGCCCCCAGGGTCCATGCGCTCACCTGTCCAGCGTTTGTCCAGTCGGTGTCGTGCAGATCGTCGCCGCGACGATGGTCATGACGCTATGACGCGATCCCAACTGGGACGCGATCCGGGCCAGGGCCGAGGCCACCAGCACGGCGGAGTTGCCCATGATATCGGCTGAACCAGGGCAGGACGCGGCTCTGCAGCGAGCCGCCGCGTTCACCCGTGCCGCGTAATTGATGCCCCTGAAGCCGCGACAGCAGGCGTAACCAGATCCTGAACTGGTGATACTTCCCCTCGTGGGCGCGTGGGGGGCGCGCCGGGATGCCGGGGGGAATACGTGAGCCACGTGCACGGCGTCGACAGCGAGGTCGGTCGGCTCCGTACCGTTCTTGTCCACCGTCCCGGCTCCGAGCTGAAGCGGATCACCCCGCGCCGCGCCGGCGGCCTCCTGTTCGACACGTTGCCCTGGGTCGGCCGGGCACAGCAGGAACACGACATCCTGGCCAGCCTGCTCCGCGACCACGGGGTCGAGGTCCTGTACGTGACCGAGCTACTGCAGGACGCGCTGGAATACCGGCCCGCGCGGGCCGAGGCGATCGAGTCCGTGCTGGCCAGCGCCGCGCTGGGGGATGAGCTCGGTGCGCTGGTCCGCGGGCACCTGGACGGGCTTGACCCGGAGGCGCTGGCCCAGGTCCTCATCGCCGGGCTCAGCCCGGACGAGCTGACGACCGGCCGCGGCGTGGTCTTCGAGTTGCTCGACCGGCACGACTTCATCATCGAACCGCTGCCGAACCTCGCGTTCAGCCGTGATTCCAGCGTGTGGATCAGCGACCGGGTCGCGGTCACCAGCCTGGCCGGCGGCCGGCGCAGGGAGTCCGAGCTGATCGCCGTGATCTATGGCTACCACCCCAGGTTCGCGGGCACCAAGTACCTCTACGACCCGGAACTCGAGCAGGTCGAGGGCGGCGACGTGCTGCTGCTGGCGCCGAGCGTGATGGCGGTCGGCGTAGGCGAGCGGACCAGATCGGCGGGCGTGGAGCGCCTGGCCCGGCGGGCATTCGACGCTGGCCTGGCGCACACGGTGCTGGCGGTGCCCCTGGACCGGGCAGGGCCGGTCGCGCACCTGGACACCGTGTGCACCGTGGTCGACGTGGACACCGTGGTCATGCACCCGAGGCTCGCGTTCACCCTGATCGCCCTCACCATCACGCCCCGCCCGGACGGCATGCGCATCTCCCGGCCGCAGCCGTTCCTGGAGGCGGCCGCCCAGGCGATGGGCATAGACCGGCTCAAGGTCATCGAAACCGGGGTGGACCCGCTGGTCCTGCCGAGGCAGCAATGGGACGACGGATGCAACGCGCTGGCGCTCGACCGGAGAGTCGTCGTCTGTCATGAGCGGAACGTCGAGACCAACGCGCGCCTCGAGGCCGCGGGGGTGCAGGTGATCCGGGTGCCCGCCAGCGAGCTGGGCAGCGCGCGCGGCGGTCCGCGGTGCCTGACCTGCCCGGTCGCCAGGGACCCGGCCGCGTCACCCGATGCCGGGGTGGGCGTGGCCGAGGGTCACGGGCCGGCCGTCATCGCGCCGGGTGAGGCCGTGACCGAGCCGTACGCGCCATGGCGCGCGCAGCGCGCGCCATGGCAGCTGACGCCGTCCGGCTAGGCCCGGCGGTTGCCGCGCCGGCCGGCCCACCGCCCGATCTTGAACATCGCGAACGCCGCCACCACGATCAGCGCGATGAAGAAGGCGTAGAAGAAGACCACGTGGATGACCGCGAGCACCAGCAAGACCACGATGAACGCGGCGACGAGGCCCAGGATGCCCAGGATGATTCTGCCCATGCATCCAAGGTACGACCAGTTCGGCACCGCTTCATAACCGGGCAGCGGTCAGGCCGGCCCCGGCCCGTCGGGTAGCACCTCGACCAGGATCAGGAATGTCGGACACGGCCACCGCCACATGCAACTCCGGCACCGCGGGATCTGATCGCGGCCCGGATCGTCGTCCATCGCGCCGTCCTCCAGCGGCTGATGCAGGTCGGACAGCCGCAGGCCGAGGTCGGCGAATCGCAGCAGCTCTTCGCGGGCATTCGCGAGAAATGCCAGGTCCGCGGCGCTGAACCTGGCCCGGACCGGCACCACTCCGTCGCGATTGATCAGCCGGGCGTAATGCTCGCTGGTCGTGAGCCAGGAGGCGGCCCCGGCGGCCCGCTGCCGCACCGCCTCCAGGTACTGCCGCAGCCTCTCGGCCCGCCCGTCGTCGATCGGCGCGGGCTGCGCCTCCTCGGGCCATTCGGCAGCGATCCGCCTGCCTCCGCCGTGACGGGGCTGGCCCGGCTGAGAATGCATCGAAGGGGCTCCGGCTCCTTGTGCTGGGATGACGGACCGTACCAACCCAGCTTCGCGCACAACAGCATGGCCGAAAGGCAACTTGGCCATGTGCGCGACCACCGTCTGGCCCGCGGCGGCCGGGACGGGTAAGGTGCGGCACGTGGAGCTAAAGGTCTCGACCCGGTCTCAGGGCGGTCGCACTGTTATGTCGCTGGACGGCGAGATCGATCTTTATACGGCGCCTCGGCTTCACGGCGAGCTGGTCACGGTCCTGTCCGGCGAGACGCCGGTGCAGATCGTCGTGGACATGTCCGGGGTCGACTTCTGCGATTCGACCGGGATGAACGTGCTGCTCGCCGCGCACCGCAGGGCGCGCGAGCAGGGTGGCGACCTGGAGCTGGCCGCCCCGCGCCCGGCGATACGCAAGATCTTGCAGGTAACCGGGCTGGAGAGCGTCTTCACCGTGCTTGACAACCCGGCGACGGTGGCCGGCCAGTAACCTCTCACCCATGCTGCCGCCGGGCGGCGATGTCGCCGTCGTCATCCCCGCCTGGAACGAGTCAGACCGGATCGCCGCGACGGTGCGCGCGGCGGCCGGGCTGTACGGGGTGGACATCGTCGTCGTAGTGGACGACGGATCCGGCGACGGGACGGCCGCGGCCGCGCGGGCCGCGGGGGCATCGGTGATGCGGCACGACCGCAACCGCGGCAAGGCCGCGGCGATGGAGACCGGGGCCGAGGCGGTCCGGCTGCTCGAGGCCGGCTCGGACCGGCCGGGCTCGCGTCATCTGCTGTTCCTCGACGCCGACCTGGGCGAGACCGCGGCCGCGGCCGGGCCGCTGGCCGAGCCGGTTCGGGCCGGGCTGGCGGACATGACGATCGCGGTGTTCAGCAACCGGGTCAGACAGGGCGGCCACGGCTTGGTGGTGGCACTATCCGGATCGGGGATCATGCGGGCGACCGGGTGGCGGCCCGCTCAGCCGCTGAACGGGCAGCGCTGCCTGACCAGGGCGGCGTTCGAGTCGGCGCGGCCGCTGGCGCCGGGATTCGGGGTGGAGACCGGGCTCACCATTGACCTGCTCCGCCAGGGCCTGCGGATCACGGAGGTCGAGGTGCCGCTCGCCCACCGTGCGACCGGCAGTGACTGGCGGTCCCAGGTACACCGGGCGCGTCAGCTCCTTGATGTCGCGCGCGCCCTGGCGGTGAGGCAGGCGGGACTTCGGGCCCGCTAGAGGTAAGGGCCCGCGCCGCGCGACCCCTGCTGGTCGTCCTGACCTGCCTGTCCCGGCATCTGCCCCTGCGGCATCATCCCCGGCGGCAGTGCCCGCCGCATCTGCTCGAGCTGCGCCCGTGCGGCCATCTGCTGCGCGAACAGTGTGGTCTGGATCCCGTGGAACAGCCCCTCCAGCCAGCCCACGAGCTGCGCCTGGGCCACCCGGAGCTCGGCCTCGCTCGGCACCTCGTCCTCGGCGAAGGGCAGCGAGAGCCGCTCGAGTTCCTCCACCAGTTCGGGCGCGAGACCGTCCTCGAGTTCCTTGATCGAGCTCTTGTGGATCTGCTTGAGCCGGGCCCTGCTCTTCTCGTCCAGCGGCGCCGCCCTGACCTCTTCGAGCAGCTGCCTGATCATGCTGCCCACTCGCATTACCTTGGCGGGCTGCTCAACCATCTCGGTCACCGGCCGCTCGGCGGAGGCGTCCGAGGCGTCGGCCTCCATGGCGACGCCGTCGGGGCCGACCACGACCACCCGGGAGCGCGACTCGGGTTCGGGGTTCGTCTGGTCGCTCATGTGCCTAGTCTGTCCGAGGTACGGCACGCCTCGCACCCCAGGGCCGGCGGTCAGGTCGCGAGCAGGATCTTGCCCACGTGGCTCCCGGCCTCCATCAGGCGGTGCGCCTCCGGGGCGTCGGCCAGCGGCAGTACCCGGTCGATCACCGGGCTCACGCTCCCGGCCGCTATCAGCGGCCAGACGTGCTCCCAGACGGCGGCCACGATCGCCGCCTTCTCCGCGGTCGGCCGGGCCCGGATGGACGCGGACTGGACGCTGGCCCGCTTGCGCATCAGCAGGCCAAGGTCGAGTTCGCCGCGGCTGCCGCCCAGCGTGCCGATCACGACCAGGCGGCCCCCTGTGGCCAGCGCCGTCACGTTCCGCGGCAGGTAGACGCCGCCCATGATGTCGAGGATCACGTCCGCGCCGTGGCCGCCGGTCAAGTCGAGGACGGCCTCGACGAAGTCCTCGCTGGCGTAGTTGATGGCCAGGTCGGCGCCCAGCGCACGGCACCGGTCCAGCTTGGCGGGGGTGCCGGCGGTGCAGGCCACCCGCACGCCGTGCGCGCGGGCCAGCTGGATGGCCATGGTGCCGATGCCGCTCGCGCCGCCGTGCACGAGCAGGGTCTCGCCGGGGGCCAGCCCGGCCCGCTGGAACACGTTCGCGTGCACGGTGCAGGTCGCCTCGGGCAGGCCGGCCGCGTCGGTCAGCGTCACGCCCGCGGGCGGGGGCAGCAGTTGCCCGCCCGGAACCACGACCTGCTCGGCGTACCCGCCGCCGCCGAGCAGTGCGCAGACCTCGTCGCCGAGCTGCCAGCCCGGCGTGTCCGGGCCCAGCCCGGCGACCCGGCCCGAGCATTCGAGCCCCGGGTACGGCGGCGCTCCCGGCGGCGGAGGGTAGTGCCCCTGGCGCTGCAACAGGTCGGCCCGGTTGACCCCGGCAGCGACGATGTCGATCACGACCTCGCCGGGCCCGGCCACCGGGTCGGGTACCTCGGCCAGCTGCAGGACCTCCGGCCCGCCTGGTTCGGAAACGACGACCGCTCGCATGTCGGCTCCTCGCTGCTCGGCTGCCGGGCCCTCCAGCCCCGATCATCCCGCACGGCGGGGGCGGCGCGCGGCGATGAGCCGTGCGGAGCCGCGCCCCCCGGTTGCCGCCGGTAGACGATGCCCCGTTCTGCGTGGAAAGATCGAGTTCGGAGCGTGTCTAGCCGTGTGTCCATGCTTGGCAGGGATGGCACCGCATGCCGGGAACACCGGGCCGCCTGCCCACGGTCGCAGGCGGCGTCCGCGCTGTTACCGGCCCGCGGGACACGCCCTGCGGCTCTGGTGATCATGAAGGGACGGTCGCAGGTTGGCGCACCCGAGGTAATGCCGCGTGCGACGTCCCTGACGGAAGGTTAGGGGAACGATCGTGGCCAGCGACGATCGAAACGATGCGGCAGGAGCCGAGGAGCAGGGACCCGGCGGGGTACGCCCCGGGGCGCAGGCCGCTGGGCAGGTTCCGGATCGCGGTGCCGCGGGACAGGCCCCGGGACGGGGCGCCGGGTCCGCGCAGGAGGCCGGCCGGCCCGCGGGCCAGGGCCAGGGCCAGGGCCAGGCGGATCCG
>JASHUI010000254.1:0-3202 GCA_030040095.1 Streptosporangiaceae bacterium
AGGAACCGGCCGGATCGCCGACGGTGAACGGGAACTGGAAGCCGCGCAAGCCACGCGCTCAGCGGACGAAGCACCAGACAACTCCGACGCGCGGCTGCTCCAGCCTCTGCACGGCCCACCAATCCCAGGCCTGGACATCCTGCAGCCGGTTCTGGAATCCGTAGCCACTGCATCGGAATAGGCCCGCGTGCCACTCAGCGGTGGACTCTGACCACTCCACTCGGACGTCGCGTCTTCGCCTCCATGCGCGGCCAGCTCGATCGCCGCGCGAGTGCGAACAAGCATACAGATGCGGACCACCGCCGAACTGGCGTTTCTGCGCGATGGCTAGGGATGAATCCCTATAAAATAGTAGAGATGCATAGTCCGCGATTTGGCCGCTTCGGGGTCTGAGTGTCGTCAAGTGATTTGGCCCCGCTGATCGGCGTGGATTTTGGCTCCGGTGTCAGCGGGGTTTGGGGGCTTGACGGGTGGTTTTGCTGGTGCGGAGCCGGTAGGACTGGGTGCCGGTCTCGAGGATGTGGGCGTTGAAGGTGACGCGGTCGACGATGGCGGCGACGAGGCGCGGGTCGGGGAAGACGGTGCCCCATTCGCTGAACGGGAGATTTGTCCCGATCGCGATGGAGGCTTTTTCCTCCCGTTCAGTGATGATCTGGAAGAGCAGTTCGGCGCCGCGGGGGTCGATCTGGACGTAGCCGAGCTCGTCGAGCAGCAAGAGGTCGAGGCGGCCGTAGCGGCCGACCACGCGGGAGAGCGCGCGCTGGTCGGCGGCTTCGACGAGTTCGTTGACCAGGGCGGCGGTGGTGACGTAGCGGACCCGGCGGCCCTGCTCGCAGGCCGTCAGGCCCAGGCCGATCAGCAGGTGGGTCTTGCCGGTGCCGCTGTCGCCGAGCAGTACGACCGGCTCGCCTTTGTCCAGGTAGGCGCCCGTGGCCAGGTGCGCGAGCTGGCCGGGGGTGATGGCGGGCACGGCGTCGGTGTTGAAGTCGGCCAGCCGTTTGAGGCGGGGGAAGCGGGCTTCGGCGACCCGGCGGGCGCGGCGCCGGGCGGATCGGTCGTCGAGTTCGGCGGCGAGTACTTCGGCGAGGTAGGCCAGGTAGGTGGAGTGTTCCCGGGCGGCGATCTCGGCCAGCCGGGTGGCCTGGTCGCGGACGGTGGGCAGGTGCAGCTCGCGGGTGGCGGCGCCGATGGCGGCCTGGGCGGCGGCATCGGACACGGCGGTCATGGGATGGTCCTGGTGAGCAGCTGGTCATAGGCGTCCAGGGCCGGGGCCGGGCGGTCGTAGCGGGCCAGGGCGCCGATCGGGATGACTGGCGCGGCCTGCCGGCCGGCCTGGCGGCGGGCGTCGATGAGCACGGCCTGGGCATCCAGCACGCCTGAGGCGACTGCTGTGGTCATCGCGGCCTTGACGGCTGCGGCGGGCAGGGTGCGGTGGGCGAGCAGTACCTCGATCAGTGCCCGCGTCCCGGCCGCGTCGCCGTGCTTGAGGCGCGCGGCGTCCCAGTACCTTTGATGGGCTGCGGTGAACACGCCGGCCGCCCGGGCCTGGGCCAGCGCGGTGGCCCCGGGTAGTGCGCCGGGCTTGCGGGACAGTACCTCCAGGTAGTGGTCCAGGTCCAGGATCTCGGCGTACCTGCCTGCGGTTCGCTCGTGCCGGGCCACCACCCGCGGCCCATCCAGCACTTCGACGGCGGTGGCCGACAGTCGCACTGGCAGCCGCCGCCCGGCATAGCGAGCCGGAACGGAGTAGTAGTTTTGCCGCACGCAGACCCGGGCCCGGCTATCCACCCGGGCGGCCAGCAGCCGCGCGGCGTCGAACGGCTCAGCGGGAAGCGGCAGCATCGCGAGCTGCTCTTCGGCGAACGCTGCGGCGATCGTGACCGGGCGTCCGGTGATCACCCGGCCGTCGTCAACCAGACCGGCCGCGCTGATCAGCTGGTTCAGCGCCGCCAGCGAGGCGACAGCGGGGACGGGGACCAGGTGACGGCGGCGGAACCGGCCGATCTCGCCTTCCACCCCGCCCTTCTCATGCGCGCCGTCCTTGCCCGGGACGCAGAAGAACGAGTCGAACCCGTAATGGGAGCGCAGCGCGATGAACCGCTCCGACTCGGCCCGGTCCCGGCCGCGCAGCACCCGCACGACGGCGGGCTTGAGGTTGTCATACCGGACCCGGCCCGGCACCGCGCCGAAGTACTCAAACGCCAGCACATGGCCCTCCAGGAAGGCCTCCTGCGCCTGGGTGGCGAACGCTACGTGAAAGGCCCGGCCCGAGCACGACAGCCGCATCACGAACATCCACAGCTTCACCAGCACCCCGGCGATGTGCGCGTGGAACTCGCCGAAGTCCACCTCGGCCTCCGCGCCCGGTGCGTGCGCCTGCGGCACGGTGACTTGCACCTGCTCCAAGCCCAGCTCAGTGCGGCGCCGGGCGACATACCGCGACACCGTCACCTCAGCCACACTCGCGCCGTGCTCCGCGACCAGCCGCTGCCAAACACGCCGGGCCGTGTGCCGCTGCTTGGCCGGCGCATCCCGGTCTGCCACCAGCCAGCCGTCGATGATCGCCACATACGGGCCGATCGCTGGCCTGGGCCGCTGCGGGTAAGCCTTCCGCGGCGGCGGCAGCGCGCTAGCCAGCGCCTGCCGCACCGTCCGCCGGTGCACATGATGGCGGGCAGCCAGCTCCCGGATCGACGATCCCCCAGCCCGCCAGTCCCGCCTGATCTGCTCGAACAGCTCCACACGTGACCTCGCCATCCCCGACCTCCGCGCCAGCCGAACCAACGCAAAAGATCAGACCCAGGGTGGGGCCACAATTCGCGACGACACGCCGGCCCACCCCACCAAGCGAGATCACCACCCAGGCGGGGCCAGAATCGGCGACGACAGAAGGCCAAACCGGGGCCAGTTCAGGTGATCACACTCACAGGCCAGCTACTACCGGCGGAACCGGCACAGCCCGCCCCCGCTGCGGCAGGCGCCGGTCCCGCACCGCGACCGTGCCCAGCCCCGGGCCTTGACTCAGGCCGAGCAGCAGGCCATCCTCGGCCAGCTGCACAGCGACCGGTTCGTCGACGTCTCGCCGGCCGAGGTGTGGGCCACGCTGCTGGACGAGGGCGTCTACCTCGGATCGGTCTCCACGTTCTACCGGCTGCTGCGCCTGGCCGGGGAGAGCCGCGAACGGCGCCGGCAGGCCGCCCGC
>JASHUI010000033.1:0-2508 GCA_030040095.1 Streptosporangiaceae bacterium
GACGCGTACGCCGACCCCGGGTCGCCGCTGATGACCACCGCCCCGGACGGCGCGCGAACCGTGCTGCAGGACGGCCAGGTCATCTACCTGCGCGGAGACGGGGCGACGCCGGACGGCGACCGGCCGTTCCTGGACCGGCTCGACCTGGAATCCCTGGAGAAGCAGCGGCTGTACACCAGCCCGGCGGACGGCCTGGACCACGTGCTCGGGTTCGCGGACTCCGCCGGCCCGGGAACCGGGCGCGGCGAGATCGTGCTGTGGCATGAGAGCCATACCGAGCCGCCGAACCTGCGCCTGACCTCGCTGGACGGCTCTGGGTCGCGGGCCCTGACCGACTGGCCGGACCCGCACCCGCAGCTGACCGGCATGCAGAAGCGGTTGCTCGTCTACGACCGGGGCGACGGCGTGCCGCTGTCCGGCATGCTGCACCTGCCGCCGGGCTACGACCCGGCCACGCACGACCGCCTGCCGCTGGTGATCTGGGCCTATCCGCTCGACTACGGCGACGCCTCGACCGCCGGCCAGGTGCGCGACAGCAGCCAGCGGTTCACCAGGCTGAACGCGCTGGAGCCCGTCTGGTTCGTGCTGCGCGGGTACGCGGTGCTGTCCGGCGCGACCATGCCCGTGATCGGCGACCCGGAGACGATGAACGACACGTTCATCGAGCAGGTGACCTCGGCCGCGCGAGCCCACGTCCGGGCACTGGACGAGATGGGCATCATCGACCCGGCCCGCGTCGTCGTAGGCGGGCACAGCTACGGCGCGTTCATGACCGCGAACCTGCTCGCCCACACCGACCTGTTCGCGGCCGGGATCGCCCGCAGCGGCGCGTACAACCGGACGCTGACGCCGTTCGGCTTCCAGACCGAGCGGCGCAGCTTCTGGGAGGCGTCCGGGGTCTACGACCAGATGTCGCCGTTGCGCTACGCCGACCAGATCACGTCGCCGATCCTGCTCGTCCACGGCGAGCAGGACAACAACTCCGGCACGTTCCCGGTCCAGTCCGAGCGGCTGTACCAGGCGATCCAGGGCAATGGCGGGACGGCGCGGCTGGTGCTGCTGCCGCACGAGAGCCACGGTTACACCGCGCGCGAGTCGGTGCTCGACGTGCTCGCCGAGCAGTTCGACTGGCTGCGCCGCTGGACCGGCTGACCAGCCCGGGTCCGGTGAGCGGGAACCGGGCTGTGAGAAGAGAGTCACCCGGTGGCCCGGGGGTCACGGCCGGGCCCTTCCGGGTGACGTGCGCGGCGACGCCGGAATGTGGGAGCAGGACCGCTCCGGCGAGCCCTCTTGCCGCGCTGTGATACAAGCACACCAGGACAATGTGCAGGCAAGCTGAGGAGCATCTGCGGATCCGCTGGATGTCGAACCCGCCGGGCCCGGTAGCCGGGCATCGCGGGCGTTAACAACGGGCATGACGGGCGTTAACATTTGTCAGCCCGGAGCCGGTGCTGCACTATGAAGCGATGACAACGACTCGCGTCGGCCGGGCCGGGTACCACCACGGCGACCTGCCCCACGCGCTGGCTGACGCCGCGACCGAACTGGCCCGCGGCGGCGGGCCAGAGGCGGTCGTGCTGCGCGAGGCCGCGCGCCGGGTGGGGGTCTCGGCCGCCGCCGCCTACCGGCACTACGGCGGCCACGGCGAGCTGCTGCAGGCGGTCAAGACCCGGGCGCTCGCGGCGCTGGCCGACGCCATGCAGGACGGGCTGGACCGGGGCGAGAGGCTGCCCGACCCGGCCGACGAGGCGGTCCGGCGGTTCCGGAACCTGGGCCGGGCCTATGTCGGCTTCGCGCTGGCGAACCCCGGCCTGTTTCACACCGCGTTCTGCCGGCCCGAGGCCGGCCAGCGGGCCGCGCCGGGCGACCTCACGGCGCGGATCGAGGCCACGCGGCCGTACCAGATACTGTCGCAGTCCCTGGCCGAGCTGGTCGCGGCCGGGCTGCTGGACCAGGCGCGGCGCCCGGTGGCCCCGATCGCGTTCTGGGCGGCGGTGCACGGGCTGGCCACGCTGCTGGTCGACGGCCCGCTGGCCGCCCTGGCCGAGCCCGAGCAGGACGTGGCGATCCAGCGCACGCTCGACATCCTCATCGACGGCATCCGGTCCCCGGTGCTGTCCTAGCCGGCCCGGACCCCGTCCATGGCGGCCGCGGGCCATTTCCGAGGGAATGTTGACACCGTTCACTTCAATGGTCATACTGAAATTAGATGTGAACGGTGTAAACATCCCGAAGGAGTGGTTCCCATGATCGACGTCCAGACCCTCAACAACGCGCTGATGGCCCTCGGGTTCTGCGTCGGGCTGGCGATCTTGCTGTCGGTCTCGATCGTGGTCGCGGCCGCGGTGGCTCAGCGGCACGAGCGCAAAGAGCACGTCCGTTCGATCGAACGCCACCTGGCCGACGTGACCAAGCAGCAGGACTCCGCCGCGGCGCGGTAATGCCCGGGCGTGCCGGCCGAGCGCTGCCCGGGCCGGGGAGCCAGCTGGCTCAGCCGCATCCGCCGGC
>JASHUI010000255.1:0-11114 GCA_030040095.1 Streptosporangiaceae bacterium
CGCGCCGGCCGCGCTTGCCCGAGGCCAGGTCGAACTCCACGTCCGTGCAGCCCGCCGCGGCCTGCACCGCCTCCCGCGCGGCCGCCGACAACGGGGCCCGGCCGAGGTTGGTATGCACCAGGACGCCGGTCGCGTTGATCACCGGAGTCAGGGTGGCGGCGGTCGGCGGGAGCGAGGCGGCCGCCGTGTCGGCGACACCTGCCGGGCTGATGGCCCCCGAGCGGGCCAGCTCCTGGGCCCGGACCACCGCGGCCTTGACCAGCGTCGCACCCAGCCGTTCCCGCGCCGCGGCCAGGCGCGGGTCGGCGAGCACGGCATCGGTCCTGGGCACGTGCCGGCGCGGGTCCACAACCGCGACACTACGCCGCCCGCACGCCCGGGCCGCAGATTACATTGGACGGCATGACGCGCCCGGACGAATTCCGGCTCACCCAGTACGCACGCGGCGGCGGCTGCGCCTGCAAGATCCCGCCCGGCGAGCTGGAGGAAACGATAAAGAAGCTCGGGCCTGCCGGGCTCGGCCCCGACCTGATGGTGGGCGTCGAGAACGGTGACGACGGCGCCGTGGTCCGGGTCAGCCCGGGCATGGCGGTCGTGGTGACGGCCGACTTCTTCACCCCGGTGGTGGACGACGCCTACACGTTCGGGCGGATCGCCGCGACCAACGCGCTGTCCGACATCTACGCGATGGGCGGCGAGCCGCTGGTCGCGGTGAACCTGCTCGGCTGGCCCCGGGACAAGCTCCCGACCGAGCTCGCGGCCGAGGTGCTGCGCGGCGGCCTGGACACCGGCCGCGCGGCGCGCTGTCACGTGGCCGGCGGGCACAGCATCGACGATCCCGAGCCCAAGTACGGGATGGCGGTCACCGGGACCGCGGACCCGGCCGCCCTGCTGCGGATCGACGCCGGCCAGCCGGGCCTGCCGCTCAGCCTGACCAAGCCGATCGGCTCCGGCGTGCTCAACGCCTGGCACAAGGCAACCGGCGAGGTCAGCCAGGCCGCGATCGAGGTGATGACGACGCTCAACGCCGAGGCCAGCCGGCTGGCCCTGGCCGCCGGGATCACGTGCGTCACCGACGTGACCGGGTTCGGCCTGCTGGGCCACCTGTTCAAGCTGGCCAGGGCCAGCGGGGTCTCGGCGGTGGTCGACCACGCGGCGGTGCCGCTCATCGACGGCACCCGGGAGGCGGCGCGGGCCGGGTACATGCCCGGCGGCAGCCGCCGGAACCTGGACTGGGTGCTCCCGCACACCGACACGGGCGGCGTCGCCGAGGAGGACCTGCTGCTGCTCGCGGACGCGCAGACGTCGGGCGGGCTGCTGGTGGCCGGGGAGCTGCCGGGGGCGCCGGTGATCGGGGAACTGGTCCCGCGCCAGGACAGCGTGCTGATCATCCGCTAAGCCTTCGGCGTTCGGGCAGGTCATCGCGCGGGTAGGGCTTGCTTCAGTACCGGCGGCGGACGGAGAGAGGCCAGATGCCTGACACCAAGCGCTTCCTCCAGGGATCGTTCGCGCCGGTGACCGAGGAGATTACCGCGTTCGACCTGCCGGTCACCGGCACCGTGCCAGCCGGGCTGACCGGCCGCTACCTGCGCAATGGCCCGAACCCGCTCGGCCTGGACGACCCGGACTACCACTGGTTCCTGGGCGCGGGCATGGTGCACGGCGTCCGGCTGAGGGATGGCCGGGCCGAGTGGTACCGGAACCGCTGGGTCCGCTCCAGGGCCGTGGCCGGGGCGCTCGGCGAGCAGTGGCCGGGCGGCCCGGTACACGAGAACATGGACTTCGCCGCGAACACGCACGTCATCTCCCATGGCGGCCGGACGCTCGCCACCGTCGAGGCGGGCCCGCTGCCGTATGAGCTGACCTACGAGCTGGACACCATCGGCCCGTCTGACTTCGGCGGCACGCTTCCCGGCGGATTCGCCGCGCACACCAAGCTCGACCACCAGACCGGCGAACTGCACGCGATCGCCTACTTCTGGGCCTGGGACCACGTCCAGCACGTCATCGTCGACCCGAAGGGCCAGGTGATCAGGACCACCGACATCGGTGTCCCGGACGGGCCGATGATGCACGACTTCGCCCTGACCGGCGCCTACGTGGTCCTGCTCGACCTGCCCGTCACGTTCAGCCTCAAGGCGGCCTCCTCCGGCCGCGAGCTGCCCTATGTGTGGAACCCCGACCATCAGGCGCGCGTCGGGCTGCTGCCCCGCGACGGCGGCGGCGGGGTGCGCTGGTTCGATATCGCCCCGTGCTGGGTCTTCCACTGCCTCAACGCCTACGACGACGACGGCAGGGTCGTCATGGACCTGTGCCAGTACCGGGACTCCTTCGACGTCTCGACGCTCTGGGCGGCGCACGGGCCGGTGACCCTGGACCGGTGGACCATCGACCCGGCGGCCGGCCGGGTGACGCAGCAGCGCCTCGACGACCGGGGGCAGGAGTTCCCCCGGGTCGACGACCGGATCGTCTCCCGCCCGCACCGCTTCGGTTACAGCGCGGTCATCGGCGAGGTCACCCGGGCCATCACGGTGGCCGGTGACTTCTCCGACGACGCCTTCTCCAACGCGCTGCTCAGGCACGACCTGCAACGGGGCACCACCGAGGCCCGGGAGTTCGGGCGCGCCGCCACGGTCGGCGAGGCGGTGTTCGCCCCGTCGTCGCCGGATTCCGCCGAGGACGACGGCTATGTCATGGCATTCGTGCACAACCCCGAGCGGGGTGCCTCGGATCTGGTGATCCTGGCCGCCCAGGACTTCCTGGGCGAGCCGGTGGCGACCGTGCACCTGCCCGCCCGGGTGCCGCTCGGCTTCCACGGCAGCTGGATGCCGGACCGGTAGCCCCGCCCTGCCCGGGCCGCGGCCTTGGCGCTAACCCGGCCTGCTCCGCTCCCGGCGCAGGGCCGCCTGGAGGACGGCGATCCGGTCGAGCAGGTCGGTGACCAGCCCGATGGCCGCGTAGTTCAGGGCGAACCCGGCGCGCAGGCGCTGGATCCGGGCGACGGCGGCGAGCTGACCGGGCGCGAACCACAGGCGGCCGCTGGCATCGGACGTGGCATCGAGAATGCCGAGGGCCACGAACCTGCGGATGAGCTCGGGGTGCACGCGGGCCGCCGCCGCGAATTCCTCGAGATCGAGCCGCGACGCTCGCACCAGGGCATAGCTCACCGCCGCCTCCTCGGATCGAACTCGGACACGGCGGCCAGGCGCTCGAAGAGGTCCCGCTCCGCCTCGGTCGGCCGGGCCGGGACCATGATCCGTGCCTCGGCGAACAGGTCGCCCGGCTGCCCGCGCGGATTGGGCAGGCCCCGGCCGCGCAGCCGCAGCCGCCTGCCGCTCGACGTGCCTGCCGGGACGCTGACCTTGACCTCCCCGCCCGGCGTGCCCACCGCGACCGACGTGCCCAGCGCGGCCTCCCACGGGGCGAGGCGCAGCTGCATGTGCAGGTCGCGGCCCTCCAGCCGGTAATCACGGTGCGGGGCGATCCGGGCCAGCAGGTACAGGTCGCCGGGCGGGGCTCCGTCGCCGCCGCGGCCGCCCTGGCCGGCCAGGCGGATCCGCTGCCCGTCGGTCACCCCGGCCGGGATCGTCACGTCCAGCGACCGGGTGTCGGTGCCGCTGGTCAGCGTGATCGTCCGGCGGCCGCCGCGATAGGCCTCCTCGACCGTGAGCTCGATCTCGGCCTCCTGGTCGGCACCCGGGATCGGCCCCCAGCCGCGCCCGCCGCGCCCGCCGAACAGGCCGCCCAGCAGGTCATCGAGATCAATGTCGCCGGCCCGGGCCCCGGCGCCGGCCCCGCTCCGGGCCTGCCTCCAGGCCCGCGGGTCCGCGTCCTCGGGCACCTGCCGGAAGTCGGGCCCGAACGCGTCGTAGCGGCGCCGGGTCTGCGGATCCGACAGGACGCTGTAGGCCTCGGAGACGTCCTTGAACCGCTCCTCGGCCGCAGGATCGGCGTTCACGTCCGGGTGGCTGGCCCGCGCCAGCTTGCGGTAAGCCCGCTGGATCTCGTCCTGGCTGGCGTTCCTCGGCACGCCCAGGATCTGGTAGAAGTCCCGGTCGCCGTCCGCCATCAGTCCGCCTTGGCCACCACGACCCGGGCGGGCCGCAGCTGGCGGCCCTCGTCGCCGTAACCCGGCTGCAGAACCTCGACGACCGAGCCCTCCGGCGCGTCCGGGTCCGGCCGGGTGGCCACGGCTTCGTGCCTGGCCGGGTCGAAGCTGGCTCCGAGGTCGTCGCGCCGCGGGAACCCCAGCCCGGCCAGCACGTGCAGGGCCTGCTCCCGCACCGCCCGGACGCCGTCCAGGAGCACGGCGGAATCGGCCTGCGGATGCGCCAGCGCGCGCTCCAGGTTGTCCACGACCGGCAGCCACTGCCGCGCGACCTCGGCCCGCCCCTGCTCCCGGGCCTCGCTCACCTGCCTGATGCACCTCTTGCGCAGGTTGTCCAGGTCGGCCAGGGCGCGCAGCCGCTGGTCCTCGAGCTCGGCGATCCGGGCCGCCATCTCGGCGGCCCGGGACAGGGGAGGGGCGTCGGGATCCTGCGGCCAGGTCGGCTCCTGCCGCGAGGTTTCCCCGGGCCAGGTGCCGGGATCGGGCCCGGACCGCGTGCCGCCGTCGCGTTCATTCATTGCTGGTGAATTCGGCGTCGATCACGTCGTCGCTGCTGTCGCGGGGCGGAGGGACCTCCTGCCCCGGCGGGACCGTGCCGGACGACGTGCCGAGGATCTGGTAGACCTGCTGCAGTTCCGCGGTCAGGGTGCGCAGCCGGTCCACCGGCGAGTCCTCCTTGAGCGCCTGCCGCCCGTCGGCGGCCAGGTTCTCGGCCCGGGCCTTCTCGTGCACCGGCAGCGAGTCGCCGCGTTCGGCCAGTATGTGCTCGACCTGGTAGGCCGCGGCGTCGAGCTCGTTGCGGGCGTCGGTGACCTCGCGCAGCCGCCGGTCCTCGTCGCGGTGCCGCTCGGCGTCGGTGACCATCCGCTCCACCTCGCTCTGGTCGAGGTTGGAGCTCTCGCTGATGGTGACCCGCTGCTCGGTGCCGGTGTCCTTGTCCCGCGCGGACACGTTCAGGATCCCGTTGGCGTCGATGTCGAAGGTGACCTCGACGTGCGGCATGCCGCGGGGCGCGGGCCGGATGTTCTCCAGCCGGAACCGCCCCAGCACCCGGTTGTCGGCGGCGCGCTCGCGCTCGCCCTGCAGGATGACGACGTCCACCGCCGACTGGTTGTCCTCGGCCGTGCTGAACACCTCGCTGCGGCGGGCCGGGATCGTGGTGTTGCGCTCGATGACCTTGGTCATCACGCCGCCGAGGGTCTCGATGCCCAGCGACAACGGCGTGACGTCGAGCAGCAGCACGTCCTTGACCTCGCCCTTGAGCACCGCGGCCTGGACCGCGGCGCCGAGCGCGACCACCTCGTCCGGGTTGACCGTCATGTTCGGGTCCTTGCCCCCGGTCAGCCGGCGGACCAGGTTCTGCACGGCCGGGATCCGGGTAGAGCCGCCGACCAGGATCACCTCGTCGATGTCGGAGTCGGTGAGCCTGGCGTCGGCGAGCGCCTGCTTGACCGGCCCGGTGGTCCGCTCGACAAGATCGGCGGTGATCTGGTCGAAGGTCGAGCGCATCAGCGTGGTGTTGAGGTGCTTGGGACCCGAGGCGTCGGCGGTGATGAACGGCAGGCTCACGGTGGTCTGGGTCACGGCCGACAGCTCGACCTTGGCCTTCTCGGCCGCCTCGAACAGACGCTGCAGCGCCTGCGGGTCGGCCCGCAGGTCGATCCCGTTGTCCCGCTGGAACTCGTCGGCCAGGTAGTCCACCAGCCGCCGGTCGAAGTCATCCCCGCCGAGGTGGGTGTCACCGGCCGTGGCCCGGACCTCCACCACCCCGTCGCCGATGTCGAGGATGCTCACGTCGAACGTGCCGCCGCCCAGGTCGAAGACGAGAACCGTCTCGTTCTGCTTCTTGTCCAGGCCATACGCGAGCGCGGCCGCCGTCGGCTCGTTGATGATGCGCAGCACCTCGAGACCCGCGATGCGGCCGGCGTCCTTGGTCGCCTGGCGCTGGGCGTCGTTGAAGTAGGCGGGCACGGTGATGACCGCCTCGGTCACCCTCTCGCCCAGGGACTTGGAGGCGTCCTCGGCCAGCTTGCGCAGCACCAGCGCGGAGATCTCCTCCGGCGCGTACTGCTTGCCCCCGATGTTGAACCGGACCGCGCCGTCCGGGCCGGGGACCACGTCGAACGACACGGCGTTCCGCTCGGTCCCCACCTCGTCGTAGCGGCGCCCGATGAACCGCTTGGCCGAGTAGATCGTCGCCTTCGGGTTCAGGATCGCCTGCCGCCTGGCCAGCTGGCCCACCAGGCGTTCGCCCTGGGGCGTGAAGGCGACCACCGAGGGCGTCGTGCGCGATCCCTCGGCATTGGGTATGACCGTCGGCTTGCCGTTCTCCGTCGCCGCGATCACCGAGTTCGTGGTGCCGAGATCTATGCCGACTGCTGTTGCCATCGTTGCCCCCGTCATGGCTTCGGCCGTCCCCATAGGCCAGTTTTGTCACCGCTTCGGCACGTCGCATCGTCAGACCGGGTAGTTCTGGTTCACGCGCTAGCCGAGCTCGGCCACCAGCTCGGCCCGCGCCTGAGCCATCTGCCCGGCGGCTTCGGGGTCGGCCGCCGGGTAGGCCGGGTTCATGGCCCTGAGGTTCTGCACGACGATCGCGGCCGTGGCCAGGCGGGCGAACCACTTGTGGTCGGCGGGGACGACATACCACGGGGCCCAGCGGGTGCTGGTCGCGGACAGCATGGCGTCGAAGGCCCGCTGGTACTGCGCCCAGTGGTGGCGTTCCGCGACGTCGCTGGGCGAGAACTTCCAGTTCTTCTCGGGGTGGTCGATGCGCTTGAGGAACCGCTTGGCCTGCTCTTGCCGGGACAGGTTGAGCAGGATCTTGACCACGTGGATGCCGTTACCGGCGAGGTACTCCTCCCATCGGTTGATGTCCCGGTAGCGCCGTTCCCAGATGTCGCGTTGGGCCTTCGGCAGGCCCTCCGCGGCCAGCAGTCCCGGGTGCACCCGGACGACCAGGACTTCCTCGTAGTGGGACCGGTTGAAGATGCCGATCCGCCCCCGGGCGGGCAGCGGGGCCTGGCAGCGCCAGAGGAAATCGTGCTCGAGCTCGGCCGCCGACGGCTGCTTGAAGCTGCGGACCTCTACGCCCTGCGGGTTGACGCCGCTCATCACGTGCTTGATCGTGCCGTCCTTGCCCGATGCGTCGAGTCCCTGGAGCACGACCAGCAGGCTGAGGGCGTTCTGCGCCGCGAGCTTGTCCTGATACTCGGCCAGAAGCTGAACGCCCTCCTCCAGCCGGGCGCCGGCGTGCCGGCGCCTCAGCCCTCCGGTGCTGGCCGGATCATGGTCGCGGCTCAGCCGGACGGGGGTGCCCGGTGGCACGCGCAGCGGGTCGATGAGATCCCTCATGAAGCCAAGGCGCTTGTCCATGCCCCAACAATGCCCGGCGCGCATGAAAGGCGTATCACCGGCATCGCCGGCCCGGCGTCGCATCCGGTGTCACACCCGGGCATAGTCCTCTATGTCCTGCTCGAAGTCGGCCACGAGCTCCGGGGTGAGCGTCCGCCGGGTCATGGCGATGGCCTGCCGGACGTCGCCGGTGGTCACCTGCTCCTCGCCGCTCTCGAACAGGACCCGCTCGAACGCCAGTTGCGCCGTCCGGCGCGCGGCGAACTCGATGTCCGCCGGCGTGAACAGCCGCGACTCCTCCACGATCGCGGCCATGTCGAGATCACGGTGCGGAATCGCGGACAGGTAGCGGTCCCAGATCGCCTCTCGCGCGGCCGGGTCGGGCGGGCCGATGGGGATGACGTAGTCGAACCGGCCGTGCCGCAGGAACGCGCTGTCCAGGGCGCGGACGGAGTTGGTGGCACATATCAGCAGACGCTCGTCTTGCTCGCGGAACGGCGGGATGAGCTTGAGCATCTCGTTCGTCACTCCCTGGGCGGCCGAGGCCGTGCGCGGCTGGCGCATCCCGGCGATCTCCTCGACCTCGTCGATGAACAGCAGGACCTTGTCCAGCTCGGCGACGAGAGAGAACGCCTCCCGCAGGGCGGCAGCCAGGCCGGCCGGCGACTCGCCGGCCATCCGCGACGGGAACAGCTCCACGAACGGCCAGCCGAGCCGCGATGCGACGCCCTTGGCGAAGGTGGTCTTGCCCGTTCCCGGCGGGCCGAACAGCATGATGGCCCGCGGCGGCACCAGCCCGAGGCGCTCGGCCAGCTGCGGCTGGGCCAGCGGCAATATGACGTGCCGCTCGATCAGCTCCTTCTCCCTGATCATGCCGCCCAGCTGGTCCCAGGCGCCGGCCCGCACCATGCGCCCGCCGAGCTGGCCCAGTATCCCGGCGCTGCCCGGGTCCACCGGCTCGACTCGCTCGTAGAGGACCATTCCTCGCCGGGCCTTGTATCCGGCATGCTCCAGCGCCAGCGCGCCGATCTCGCTGTCCTCCGCGAGCAGGCACTGGATCCGGTGTACGCCGGCCGCCACCAGCCGCCGCTCCAGCTCGCCGAGCATCGCGCTGCCGATCCCGCGATGCCGCCAGTTGGCGGCGAGGCTGATCCGCATGACCCAGGCCCGGTCGACCACGACGGTCGCCAGCGCGACCCCGACCACCTCGTCGCCCACCACCGCGGCGACCGCGGGCTCGTGCGAGCGGGCCGCCGCGATCAGGTCGGACAGGCCGAACGCGGGCGCCTCGCTGCTCGCCGCGGGGTTGTCCCACAGCCGGACGGCGGCATCGAGGTCGTCGCCGTGAAGATCACGGATTCGCCAGGTCGCCATCGCCTCAGTGTGCCCTACCGGGCGCCGTCGGGGCGGTGCCGGACGGGCGGGCGGGCCGATCGTAGGGTGGACGAACGCGGTTACTTTCTGCGAAGGGGGATATGGAATGCGTAACCTCAGGCTGGTGGCAGCCGGCCTCGGCGGCGTTGCCGTCCTGGCGCTGACGTACGGCAGCACGCTGCCGGCCAGCGCTGCCACCGCCAGAACCACGCCGGCGGCGGTCCACGCCGCGGCGAGCCCCAGCGCCACCAGCCAGCTCATGGCTCGCAAGATCGGCAAGGTCGACGTGATCACCGACTCGAAGGGCTTCACGCTCTACTCGTTCGCCCTGGATACCTCGGCCAAGTCGAATTGCAACGGCTCGTGCGCCCGCTACTGGCCGCCGCTGACGGGGCCCGTCACCGCCGGGCCCGGCGTCACCGGCAAGATCGGCACGATCAAGCGGTCCGACGGCTCGACCCAGGCCACCTACAACGGCCACCCCCTGTACACCTACATCGGGGACAGCAAGCCGGGGCAGGACGCGGGGAACGGCCTCAACCTGTCCGGCGGGGTCTGGCACGTCGTGCCGGTCTCCGCGAAGGCCGCCGCGCCGGCCCCGAGCCACAGCACGTCGGGCGGCGCGGGCGGCTACTGACCGCCTTACCAGCTCCCCGGGAGCCGCCGGCCCGGCGTACCCTGGCCGCGGGCAGTCTGGGCACGACCGGGCGGGAGGTGTCGGCTGTGGAGTCGTTCGCGGGAAAGCTGGCCGTGGTGACCGGCGGTGGCTCGGGCATGGGCCGCGAGCTGGTCCGGCAGCTGGCGGCACAGGGATGCTCGGTCGCCGCCTGCGACCTGAACGTGGAAGCGGTCCAGCAGGCCGCCGCGGCGGCGCAGGAGGGTGCCCCGCCCGGCGTCCTGGTCACCGGTCACGCCTGCGACGTCTCCGACGAGGCGCAGGTGCTGCGGTTTCGTGACGAGCTGCTCGCGGCGCACGACAGTGATCACGTCGACCTGGTGTTCGGCAACGCCGGCGTCGGCGGCGGCGGCAGCTTCGTCAGCGACAGCCGGGAGGAGTGGGAGCGCACGTTCGCCATCGACTGGTGGGGCGTCTACTACTGCGCCCGTGCGTTCCTGCCGCTCCTGATCGCCAGCGGGGACGGTGTGCTGGTCAACACCAGCAGCGTGAACGGGCTCTGGGCGTCGCTCGGGCCCGGCATGCCGAACACCGCCTACTGCACGGCCAAGTTCGCCGTGCGGGGCTTTACCGAGGCACTGATCGAGGACCTGCGCACCAACGCCCCGCAGGTCCGCGTCGCGGTCGTGATGCCGGGGCACGTCGGCACCGACATCGTCGCCAACAGCTTCCGTGCCCGCGGCCTCCCCGCCCCCGAGCACATGAGCGACGCCCAGCTGGACGAGCTCGTTCCCGGCGCCGCGCGGGCCAAGCTGATCAGCGCCGGCCTGCTGCGCGAGGGCGCGACAGCCGGTGACCTGCGCAAGCTACTGGTCAAGCTGAGCACCGACTTCCGGGACAAGGCACCGCTCAGCGCGGCCGGCGCGGCGACCATCATCCTCGACGGGGTGCGATCCGGGGCCTGGCGGATTCTCGTGGGCGAGGACGCCAGGAAACTCGACGCGGCGCTGCGCGAAAAGCCCGAGTCCGCCTACGACTACGCCGAGCTCTTCACCGAGACGGCCCATGCTTTCGCGCCGGAAGTGGGTATGACGTAGGGCGCCACGGCCTCGACGGAGGGAGCGGAACCACGATGCAGGTGATCACGGTGGGCCAGTTCGGCGGGCCCGAGGTCCTGCACGTCGGCGAGGCGCCCATGCCGCAGCCGAGACCCGGCGACGTGCTCGTGCGGGTGCTGGCCGCCGGGGTCGGGCCGTGGGACGTCGCCATGCGCCGGGGCGGCTGGTCGGGGACCCTGCCCTACGTGCCGGGCGGCGAGTTCGCCGGCGAGGTCGTCGGCGATACCGGTGCCGACGCCGCCTTCGACGACGGGGCCCCGGTGTACGGCTGCCCGGGGCTGACCGGGTGCTACGCCCAGTACGTGACCTGCCCGGTGGAGCAGCTCGCGCCCATCCCGGCCGGGCTGTCCGGCGTCGACGCGGCCGCCGTGCCGATCGACGCGCTGACCGCCGAACAGGGCCTGACCGAGGTGCTGGGCGTCGGCGCCGGGGACCGGGTGCTGATCACGGCCGGGGCGGGCGGGCTCGGCCACCTCGCGGTGCAGATCGCCCGGATCCTGGGTGCCTCGGTGGTGGCCACGGCCAGCCCGCAGCACCACGAGTT
>JASHUI010000256.1:0-20248 GCA_030040095.1 Streptosporangiaceae bacterium
GCACGCCGTCGACGGCGGGCGGCGGGGGATAGGACGGGGCGGCGTTGGCCGCGCCGCCGGCCACCCCGATGACCATCGACGGCACATACGATCCGAAGCCGGCGGCGACGAAGCGAAGGAACGGCCCGATCGCGTGCGGCGCGTAGTTGGCGGTGAAGAACCCGGTGCCGGCCACGCCCGCCTGCGGGGACACGAACGCCACGTAGTGGACCAGCGCGATCGCCCCGGCGAGGGCGGCGCCCGCCGCCCGCCAGGCTCCCCGGTCCCGGCCGCGCAGCGTGCGGACGAGATCCAGGGCGAGCAGGGGCACGGTTACCAGCAGGTTCGGCAGCGAGAAGACGCAGGTCAGGCCCAGCGCCGCGTACAGCCCGATGAGCTGGGCCCGGCGCCAGGTGGTGCGCTGCGCCAGCAGGTACACGCCGACGGCCGCGACCGCGAACAAGCCCTCGTAGGAGTAGGACTTCAGCTGCAGCGCGTAGTTGACGATCCAGCCGTTGGCCAGCAGCAGGGCCGCTGCGCAGAAGCTCACCGCGGGGCCGAGCCAGCGCCGGCCGAGCAGGTACGTCGCCACCCCGAGCAGCGGCAGGGCCGCGAACATGGGGGCGCGCAGCCCGGCCTCGGTGTCGCCGAGCACCAGGCGGGCCGCGTTCTCGATGACGAGCCAGCCCAGGGACAGCGGGGCCGCGGCGGTGCCCAGGTGGGACAGGAACGCATTGCCCTGGGCGATCTCGTAGGCCCGCGACGCCTCGTCATAGTAGAACGGCCTGGTCAGCAGGTGCCGCAGGAAGAACTCGATCGCCCCGGTCTCCACCAGCAGGCCGACGACCGCGAGCAGGTCGCCCAGGCCGAACCGGCCGGGCCGCCCGGCGGCCCGGCCGGCCGCGGAACCTGCTGTGGCGCTGGCCGGGCGGGTCCGGGGGATACTCACAACGGCGATCCTACGGTCTGCCCCGCGGTCAGACACCCGGGGCGGGCGTGCGCTCTGTCCTGCGCTGCCCGGGGATGTGGCGTTCCTGCCGGCCTGGCTCTGCTAGCGTGATGAGGCCATGGTTGACGCTACGACGAGCCCGAAGTCCCGGCCCGATGCCGCGCCGCGCGCCCCGGGTCGGGTCGGCGACGGGTCCGGAAAGTCGATCCGGTAGGGATGTCGCGACCTGCCGGTCCGGCCCGCACCGCCGCCAGCAGCGCCGTCGTGCCCCCGGCCAGCGGCCCGCCCGGCGCGGCAGGCATCCCGGCGCTGCCGCATGGCCTTGCCGTGCTCGTGCGCCTCATGCGGTCGAAGCTGGTGCGAGCGGCGTTCCTCGCCGTGGTGCTGGCCCTGCTCGGCCTCGCGCTCTATGACCAGGCCCCTACGCTGTGGCACCAGGTTCAGCGGCTGTCCTGGCCGGTGGTGCTGCTCGCCTTCGGGTTCTGTCTGCTGGGCCTGTTCTTCAACCTCATGGTCTGGCGGGAACTGCTCGCCGACCTTGGCTCGCGACTGTCCATTCCCGAGGCGTGGCGGATCTATTTCATCGGCGGGCTGTCGAAGTACGTTCCCGGCAGCATCTGGCCGATGCTGGCCCAGGCGGAACTCGGAGCCGACCGCGGCATCCCGCGGAGCAGGTCGGCCCTGTCGGTGGTCCTCAGCTACTCCGTGATGACGTGCCTCGGGCTGGTGGTCGGAGCGGTCACGCTCCCGTTCGCGCACGCCGGGTCCGTGACGCAGTACTTCTGGATCCTGCTCCTGATCCCGGTCGGCGCCGCCGCGCTGTCCCCGCCAGTGCTGAACCGGCTGCTGCGCCTCGTGCTGCGAGTGGCCCGCCAGCCCGCCGCGCAGGCCAGCGTGAGTTACCGGGGCCTGGCGCGGACGATGGCCTGGGCCGTGGGTGCCTGGGCGGCCAACGGGCTCATGATCTACGTCCTGGTGCGGCATCTGTCCGGCGAGCACCAGGGCACCCTGCTGGTGTCGGTCGGCGCCTACGGGCTCTCCTGGTCCATAGGCTTCCTCGCGGTATTCGCCCCGGCGGGCGCCGGCGTCCGCGAGGCGGTCATGGTGGCCGTCCTGCACACGCAGACCACGACCGCGATCGCGCTGACGGTGGCGCTGCTGAGCCGGGCGCTGTCCGTGGTGGGCGACGCGGCCACCGCGGCGGCCGCCTCGGCGCTCGTCGGTCGTCGCCGGCTTCGCCAGCTCCGCTCGGCCCGCCGCCTCGCCGACGACCGCCCCCCGCCCTCCGACGATCCCGTCGCACCAGCCCGCTGAGGACGTGCTGGCCGCTGGTCTACCGGCCGGCCTGCCGCGGTTGCAGCTCCTCCAGCAAGGACGTGATCATCGGTGTCAGCCATCTGCTGAACTCGACCGACAGGTGTGACTGGTCCCTGAAGACCAGAAGGTTGCCCACCACCGCCGGGCATTCGTTGTCCGCGCAGATCCAGCCCTGCGGGTTGACCAGCGTGACGCCGCCCAGCTTTTCCAGTGCCCGGTTGATGGCCTGGTGCCGGGGCTGGTCGTAGGCCTTGCTCAGCGGCAGGTTGCAGGCCCTGACGTCGTCAAGATGGTCGGCCACGCAATCGGGGACGATATAGCCGGGGTAGGGAGTGTCCTCCAGGTACACGATCTTGGCGGACGTCGTCCGCTCGAGCGTGCGCACGGTGGACACGGTGGCATCGGCATACGCGGCCGGGGACAGGTTCGGGGTCTCGCAGTCGCAGCCGGCCACGACCACCACCGTCGGGTGGAGCGCCGCGATCCGCCGCAGCGTCAGGGCCCGCCAGGTGTAGCACTGGGTGTACGGCTCGTTCAGCTGACCGTTCCACTCGGCCACTTCCTGCGGCGCGCACCCGGATTTGGTCCAGTTGACCACGCGCCAGTGGGCGTAGGCACCGGCCCGGTCGAACGCCGGCTGCCACTGCTGCATGTGCGAATCGCCGAACAGCACCACGGTGTCCTTGCCGCTCTTGTCACCGAAGACGCACGGCCCCTGGGCGACGACCAAGATGTCGGCATGGCACCCGTCGTAGGACGAGATGGGCACGTCGCCGTGCGCCTGCGCCGGCTCAGGACTGAGGTTCTTGGGCGCGTCCATCGTGTCCAGCCCGGCGACGATGGCGGCCTTCATCTCGCGGGTGACGGTGGGCGTGGCCATGGACGCGTGGACCACGGTGGCGTCGCGGCCCGTGCCGACGAGCGGCGGAGGGTTCGCGATGACCACCGCCGCCACGAGCACCGCCGAGCCGGACAAGGCCAGGCCGCCCGCGAACCACTGGGGGTTCGGCATCCGGAACGAGCGGGCCGGGTTCTCGATGAGCTTGAAGCTGATGATCGCCGCGCCGAGGGACGCCGCGACGACCGCCAGGCGCTGCGACCAGGACAGGGCATGACCGAGGGCCATGGGGGCGATGACCAGCATCGGCCAGTGCCACAGGTACCACGAGTAGGACATGCGTCCGAGGAACTGCATTGGCCGCAGGCCCAGCAGCACCCCCACACCGCGCTGGACCGCGCAGCCGCACGCGATGATCACGGCGGCGCCGACGACGGGGAGCGCCGCGGCCGAACCCGGATACGGGGTCTGGCCGTTGTAGACGAAGGCGGCGGCGAGCACCGCGGCCAGCCCCAGCCCGCCGCCGGCCAGCGCGACGGGGCCCGGCAGCCGCGCCAGCTGGGACGCGCCGAGCGCCACCAGCCCCCCCAGGGCGAGTTCCCAGGCCCGGGTGGCCAGCGAGAAGTAGGCCCACGGGGCATCCGCCGGGGTGAGGACCACCGAGTAGTAGAACGACCCCAGAACGATGGCGGCCAGGAGCAGGCCGAGCAGCGCGTCGCGGTGGCGCCGGCCGAGGTACACGACGAGCACGATCAGGATCGGCCAGCACAGGTAGAACTGTTCCTCGACCGCCAGCGACCAGAAGTGCTGCAGCGGGGATGGCGCACTTCCCTCGTTGAGATACTGGGTGCCTTCCACGGCGAGCCGGTAGTTGAGGCCGTAGAACGTGGTGAAGATCCCGTCGACGGCGATGGGGCGCACCGACAGGGGCGGGGCCCACAGGCGAGCAGCCACCACGGTCGCCACCACGACCGTCATCGCCGCGGGCAGCAGCCGGCGAATCCGGCGGGTGTAGAAGGTGGGCAGCGCCCTGATGCCGTGCTCGCCGACGGACTCCAGCAGCAAACGCGTGATCAGGAAACCGGAGATCACGAAGAACACGTCGACGCCGACGTACCCGCCGTTCACGCCGAGCAGATCGGCGTGGTAAAGCACCACGGAGAGCACGGCGACAGCACGCAAACCCTCGATGTCCGGCCGGAACTTGGCCGGCTTGGGCCGCTGCCCGGGAGCGGGCCGGCCTGACGGGACACCCTCGGATCGCCGCAGGGTGCTGGTCATGGGCCGGCCGTCCTCCTGACGTGCTCTATCGTTCAATACACATCACACATCCGTCGGGTCGGCGAGCGCGCCGTCGGTGTCCTCGGAGCCGGGCGTCTCCTCGGGGTCGGCGAGCAGGGAGCGGTGGAACTGGTCGAGGTCGATCTCGGCGCCGAGCCGGATGCTCTCCTGTGCCGCGAACACGCTCAGCGTGGCCAGCGACGAGCCCTCCCAGGACAGCAGGTGGTTGGGCTCGCCCTTGACCGCGCGGACGAACTGCTCCAGCTCCTCCTTGTGACCCATGGACTTGTGCAGGCCGCTGCCCTTGCTGCGGGGTTTGCCCGCGCCGTACTCGGTCAGCTTGCCGAAGTCGTCCAGGATCGCCACCTGGCCCCGGGCGAACACCGACAGCCGCTCGCGCGGGAACCCTGGCACCCCGGATTCGTTGAACGTCACCGTGGCCGCGGCCCCGTCGTAGTGCAGGGTCAACGAGAAGTTGCACAGCGTGCGGAGGTCGTCAGGGAGCTTGCCCAGGGCCCGGGCGGTCACCGACACCGGGCGCTTGCCGATGAGCAGGTTGCAGAGGTCGATGAAGTGCTCGCCCTCGCTGACCAGCCGGCCGCCGCCGTCCACCGGGTCGAGGCTCCAGTGGTCGGCGGGCAGCGTCGGGTTGGCGATCATGTACTCGACGTAGTCGACCGGGGCCTTCATCGACGTGCGCAGCTCGTCCACGAGCGGCGAGTAGCGCCGGTTGAGGCCCAGCGTGACCAGCGTCGGCTGCTTGTCCATCAGCCGGAGCAGCTCGCCGAAGTCGTCCAGCCTGGTGACCATCGGCTTCTCGATGAACACCGCCTTGCCCGCCGCGATCGCCGCCCGGACGTGCTCATAGTGATCCGGCTGGTTCGAGCAGATCATCACCGCGTCGGTGCCCTCGTCGGCGAGCAGGTCGCCGACGTCGGTCGTGATCATGGTGGCGCCGAGGCTCTTGGCCGAGACCGAGGCGTTCCGCCCGGTCGCCGACGCGATGCCGCGGATCTCGACGTCCTTGATGGACTTGAGGTTGGGCAGGTGCATGCCGAGGACGTGGTTGCCGAACCCGATCAGCGAGACCCCGACCTTGCCGTCCCGCTTCGGCCGCGGGTTGATCTGCACGGTCCGGCTGCGGTCCGGGTCGGACCCGTAGGAGATCAGCGCGGCCACCCCGGGCAGCGTGTGCTCTCGGATCGCGTCGAACGGCTCCTGAGCCCGCTCGATCGGGTACACCCCGGCGATCAGCGGCTCCGGGTTGACCGCCCCGATGGCGAGGAGCCGGATGAACTCCTCGAGGTTGCGCTTCTCCGTCCAGCGGACGTAGCCGAACGGGTAGTCGACCCGGCCCTTCTCATAGCCGGTGTGGTAGCTGCCGGGGCCGTAGGCGCGCGAGTAGCGCAGGTCGATCTCGCGGTACAGGAAGTTCTTGGGGTGAATGTCCAGCTTGACGTAGCCGACGATGATCACGCGGCCCTGCCGCCGGGTGATCTCCATCGCCGAGTTGATGATCTCCGCCGAGTCCGAGCTGGCGCAGATCACCGTGGCATCGACGCCGTTCTTGCCGGTGAAGTCGTTGATGCGCCGCTTCCAGTCCGGCTCGGACGGGTTGACCACCAGGGCGGCGCCCGCCGCCGTGGCCAGCTCGTTGGCCTTGGGGTTGATGTCGATCCCGACCACCACGCAGCCGGCCGCCTTCGCGATGCTGGCGCAGAGCTGGCCGACCAGGCCCAGGCCGTAGACGGCGACGACCTCGCCGAACTTCAGGTCGGCGCGCCGCAGCGACTGCATAGCGATGCCGCCGACGGTGACGAAGGCCGCGTGCCGCAGGTCGACGCCGTCGGGCACCGGGACCACGTGGTTGATCGAGGGCGCGGCCACCTCGGCGTGGCCGCTGGCCGCGTAGGCCACGTGCTGGCCGATCTCCAGCCCCTCCACGCGGTCGCCGATGGCCAGCACCGTGCCCGCGCCGCTGTAGCCGATCTCCCGCGGGGTGACCATCTCGTGCCAGACCCGCCGGGCGGTCTGGCTGGGCCCGGTGGCCAGGATGGTCTGCTTGACCACGTTGCGCATCCAGGGGTCCTGGATCGTCTGGCGCACGAGCTCGGCAGGCGTCTTGGCCAGGGTCCCCATCTCGGTGCCCGAGCTGATCAGCGAGTAATGGCTCTGCACCAGGACCTGGTCCGGTCCCGTATGAGGAACGGGCAGGTCGGCGACCAGCACCCGTCCGCGCCGATCGATCACCCTGCGGAACACCTGCTTCATCCCGACCTCGACCTGCCTTCATTCGTGTTTCCCGGCCGCATATCCGCGTTGCCCGGATCGCATATCTAACGCCACGGCGGCCCAATTTGCCGGTGCGCCACGCTACCAGAGTCATTCCGCCATGCGGACCGCTGAGGTCGGCGGCCGCAGGCAAACCGGGCTGTTGGCAAAACGCCCGGCCGCCTGCTGCTAACCTTTACCGGTACTTCAAGCCCTTTAGCCCACTGGACGTCTGCACCAGGCCCGGGCCCGCTCCACCCGTTCTGGGTTGCCGAGCGCCAGCAGATCCGAGGTTATCTCCGCCATGACACAAGACCGAGCCACCGCCCAGCGCGCGGCCGGGACCTATCTGGACGTGCTCGACCGGGTACTGCAGACGGCCCGCTCGGTGAACTACGAGGGGTACTCCAAGCACGACGGGCTGAACTCGCCCCTGCTGGCCTTCCTGGCCGACGGCTCGCGGCTGACCCGGCTCGGCGCCATCCAGGTGGTGACCCGCAGCCCGGTCGACATCCGGCCGCTGCTGGGCGTGCGCAAGGCCAGGAACGCCAAGGGCCTCTCGCTGTTCGTCAGGGCGCTCCTCGCCCGGCACCGGATGACGGGGTCGGCCGACGACGCCGCCGAGGCGCGCGGCCTGCTGGACTGGCTCATCGACCACCCGGCCCAGGGATTCGACGGCCTGTGCTGGGGGTACCCGTACCCCTGGCAGGACGTCGGGTTCTTCGCCCCGCGCGACTTCCCGAACCGGGTGGTCACGGCGCACGTCGGCCAGGCCCTGGTCGACGGGTACGAGACGCTGCAGGACGAGCGCTACCTCGACGCCGCGAACCGGGCCGTCCGGTTCCTGCTGCAGGCACCGAAGACCCTGTTCGAGGACGCCGGCCGGCGCTGCGTCAGCTACGTCCCGGACGAGAAGATCGACTGGATCGTCATGGACGTCTCGGTCCTGGCCGGGGCCATGGCCGCCCGGGTGGGCGCGCTCACCGGCGACGGCGACCTGATCCGGGAGGGCGGCAGGCTGGTCAGGTACGTGGTCTCCAAGCAGACCGACGAGGGCGCCTGGTTCTACGCCGACCCCCCGTCGGCCAGCCACATCACCCACGACAACTACCACACCGGCTTCATACTCGACGCGATACAGCAGTACGGGCTTTCGGCCGGCAGCGACGAGTTCGACGCCGCCTACCGCACGGGCATCGATTTCTACGAGCGGCGGCTGTTCGAGCCGGACGGCGCGGCCAGGTTCATGAGCGACCGCCTGTACCCGATCGACATCCACGGGTGCGCCCAGGGGATCATCACGTTCTCGCTGCAGCAGCGGCACCTGGGCACCGGGGCGGCGACCGCCCGGCGGGTGCTGGACTGGACCCTCGCCAACATGTGGGACCCGGGCAGCGGCTGGTTCTACTACCAGCGGCGTCGGCGATACCGGACCCGCATCAGGGAGCTGCGCTGGTGCCAGGGCTGGATGTCCCGGGCACTGTCCTGCTACCTGGAGAATTGCGACGAGAGGTCAACACCGTGAAGGGATTCCCAGGGCGCGAGCTGTCGCTCGACCCCGGCCGCAGCAAGTTCGAGCGGATGTACGCCAACCTGCTCGGCGCGCCGGCCAACGGGCTGCGGATCAGGCTGCGCCGGGTGCTGCCCGCCACCGCCGGCTCGTACGCGAAGATCCTTGACGCCGGCTGCGGCTCGGGTGTGTTCAGCTACGAGCTGGCCAAGCGGCACCCGCAGGCGCAGGTCACCGGGGTCGAGCTCGAGCCCGACCTGGTCGCCCGGGCCAACGAGATCGCCAAGCGGGCGGGCCTGCGCAACCTGCACTTCGAGCAGGGCGACGTCACGAAGCTGGACTACGAAGACGAATTCGACCTGGTGGTGAGCGTCGACAACTTCGAGCACGTCGAGGACGACGTCGCGGCCATGCGCACCCTGCTGCACGCGCTGCGCCCCGGCGGCCGGCTGGTGGCCCACGTGCCCGGCTACGAGCGGCGCTGGCTCCTGCTGCGGCGCCGGGTCAACTTCGACGTACCCGGGCACGTCCGCCCCGGGTACCGGGCCGAGGACCTCGTGCGCAAGCTCGGCGAGGCCGGCTTCGACGTCACCGCCCACCAGTACACCTACGGCCCGCTCGAGACGCTGACCAACAACATCTCCTACCTGATCACCGGGGCCGACCAGCGCCGCAAGCTGCAGTACGCGGCGGTGTTCCCCGTGCTGCTGGCCGTCTCCTACCTGGGCCAGTTCTCCCGGCCCCGGTGGGGCGCGGGAGTCCTGGCCGTGGCCCGCCGCCCGGTCGGCTGATCCCATGCGGGTCCTCATCGACATCCTGCATCCGGCGCACGTCCATTTTTTCCGGAACTTTTACTCGGAGATGGAAAGCCGCGGGCATCAGGTTTGCATGACCGCCCGGGATAAGGACCGCTCGGTCGAGTTGCTGCGCGCATTCGATCTTCCGTACCAGCAAATCTCCTCGCAGAAGAGCGGGGCCGGGCTCGCGGTCGAGATGGCCCAGCGCACGCCCCGCCTCATGAAGATCATGCGCTCGTTCCGGCCGGATGTCATGACCGGGATCATGGGCCCGTCGATCGCGCTGGCCGGGGTGCTGCGGCTGCCGCGGGTCCCGGCGGTGGTGTTCTACGACACCGAATTCGCGGTGCAGACCAACCGGATCGTGTACCCGCTCGCCTACAGCGTGTGCACCCCGGACTGCTACCAGGGCAGGGTCCCCGGCCGCCATCCGGTCTACGCCGGCTATCACGAGCTTGCCTACCTGCATCCCCGTCGCTTCCAGCCGGACCCCGCCGTGCTGGCCGAGTTCGGGATCAGCCCCGGCGAGGCGTACTCGATCGTTCGCTTCGTGTCCTGGCAGGCCGTGCACGACCGCAAGGAACGCGGCCTGACGGTGAAGCAGAAGCGCCACCTGGTCGAGGTGCTGCAGCGCGGCGGCCGGGTGCTGGTCTCGTCCGAGGGACCGCCCTCGCCCGAGCTCGCCGACCTGGCCCTGCGCGGGCCGGTGGAGAAGATCCACCATCTGCTCGCCCACGCCCGGCTGGTGGTCGGCGAGTCGGCCACCATGTCATCCGAGGCCGCGGTGCTCGGGGTGCCCGCGGTGTTCATCGCGACCACCGGCCGCGGCTACACCGACGACGAGGAGCGACGTTACGGCCTGGTCCGGCACTTCACCGAGGACCAGTACGACATGGCGCTGCCGGTGATCGAGGAGATCCTGGCCGCGCCCCGCGCCACCTGGGCGGCCGCCCGGCAGCGGCTTCTGGGCGAGAAGATCGACGTGACCGGCTGGATGGTCGACTACTTTGAGAGCACCTTCGCGGCTCAGGGCAGGGGAGGGTAACCCGGATGTGCGGGATAGCGGGTACGGCCGGCTTCGGTGACGAGGAACTGGTCCGCGCCATGGCCGACACGATCGCCCACCGGGGCCCGGACGGCGAGGGCTTCTACGACGGCGACGGGATCCACCTGGCCAACCGCCGCCTGGCCATCCAGGACGTGCCGGGCGGGACGCAGCCGATGGCCAACGAGGACGGCTCGGTCATCGTCGTGTACAACGGCGAGATCTACAACTACCCCGAGCTTCGCGAGCTGGTCCTGGCCCGGGGCCACCGGCTGACCACCCACTGCGACACCGAGGTCCTGCCGCACCTTTACGAGGACGAGGGGATCGCGTTCGCGGCCAGGCTCAACGGGATCTTCGCGTTCGCGCTGCTCGACCGCTCCCGCCAGACGCTGCTGCTGGGCCGTGACCCGCTCGGCGTCAAGCCGCTGGTGTACACGATCCGCGACGGCAAGCTGGCGTTCGGGTCCGAGGCCAAGGCCGTCCTGGCCAGCGGCCTGGTCAGTCCCGAGATCGACGAGGCGAGCCTGCACCTGTCGATGAACGTCCGCTACATCCCCGGCGACCGGACGTTCTTCGCCGGCATCAGGCGCCTGCCGCCCGGGCACGTGCTGGAATTCACCGGCGGCCGGTCCCGGCTGCATCAGTACGCCGGCATCGACTGGACCCCGGACCCGTCACGCAGCAAGGACGAGTGGCTCGAGGGGATCCGCCACCATTACGCCGAGGCGGTCAAGCGCCAGCTCATCTCCGACATCCCGGTCGGCGTCTCGCTGTCCGGTGGCATCGACTCGAGCTCGATCGTCGCCATGCTCCGGCGCACCAGCAGCGGGCCCATCCGGACCTTCAGCCTCGGCTTCGACGAGCCCACCGACGAGACCGGCGACGCCAGGTTCGTGGCGCAGACCTACGGCACCGAGCACCAGGAGGTGGTGCTGCGCGAGCCCGCCCTGGCGCACCTGGCCGACGCGATCCGGCACACCGAGGAGCCCAAGGTCAACTCGCTGCAGCTGTACCTGCTGCACCGGTTCATCGGCCAGCACGTGCACGTGGTGCTGTCCGGCCTCGGCGGCGACGAGCTGTTCGCCGGCTACGACTTCTACGGCTACATGCTGCGGGCCGCCCGGCTCAGGCAGGGGGCGGCCGGCACCGCCGTGCGCGCCCTCGCGCCCGCCCTGGACTGGGCCGCCCGCCGGTCGGCCGGCCTGGGCCGGCCCGAGCTGGACCTGGCCACCCGCAAGCTCGAGTGGCTGGCCGCTTCCGGCGACGGGGCCCGAAACTACCTGCTGCTGCGCAACGCCTGGGACTTCAACCCGGCGCTGCTGCGCCGGGTGTACACCCCCGCCTTCGCGGACCGGCTGACCACCTCGGTCCGGGACGAATACGGGGCCTACTTCACCGACGCCAGGACGCTGGAGAGCCAGTCCCTGAGGGCCGAGTTCGCCACCAAGATGGTGTGCGACCTGCTGCACAACGAGGACACCATGTCGATGGCGCACTCGGTGGAGTCGCGGGTCCCGCTGCTCGACCTCGAGCTGGTCCGGTTCGCCGCCCGGATCCCGGACGACCTCCGCTTCGGCAGCGGCCCCAAGGGCCTGCTCAAGGAGGCGCTGACCGGGGTGCTCCCCGAGCGCGTGCTGCACAAGCGGAAGTGGGGCTTCACCTTCGACCCGGTCGAGCAGTTCCAGAAGGATCTCGGGCCGATGGCCCGGGAGATGCTCTCGCCGGACCGGCTCCGGGCATCGGGTATCTTCAACCCGCAGTTCGTCCGGGCCGTGCTCAAGGCCGAGCCCCGCCAGCGGCTGCGCTGGCACTACTTCCTGCTCTGGCAGATGATCGGCGTCGAGACCTGGCTCGCGACGTTCACTCAGGGCCAGGCCGCGCCGGTGGGCGCCGCCTCGGCCGGACGCTCACGAAGGAGCATGACCGCATGAAACCCCGGCCGGGCAGCACCGTCGACACGGTCCGCGATTTCTGGCAGGCGCACATCAACAACGAGTACTACACGGCCGCCGACCGGGCCACGGACTCGTACTTCGACGAGATCGAGCAGCGCCGCTACGCCACGCACTACCACCTGCCCGAGCTGTTCGCGTCGATGGACGGCACCGGCCGCGGCGCCGGCCCGGGGGGACGACCCGTCCAGAAGAAGCTGCTCGAGGTGGGCTGCGGCATCGGCGTCGACAGCATCCAGCTGGCCAAGCGCGGCTACGCGGTGACCGCGGTCGACCTGACCGAGAACGCCCTCGCCGTGGCCAGCCAGTACGCCGCGCGCCGCGGGGTCGACGTCGATTTCCGGCTCGGCAACGCCGAGGGGCTCGACTTCCCGGACGAGAGCTTCGACGCCGTCTACTCGTTCGGGGTGCTGCACCACACCCCGGACATCGAGCGTTCCGTGGCCGAGGTGCACCGGGTACTGCGCCCCGGCGGCACCGCGTACGTGATGCTGTACCACCGGGACTCGCTGGTCAACCTGGTGCACCGGGCGCTGCGGCTGCCGTACGAGTCGCCGACCGACCGGAAGGATCACTGCCCGGTCGTCTACACGTTCAGCCGCGCCGGCGTCCGCCGGCTGTTCCGCGACTTCTCCGGCGTCGAGGTGCACGCGGACTACCCGTTCACCTACGGCTTCGGGCCGCTCACCACGAAGACGCCGCTCGGCCTGCGGCGCCCGCTCGGCCGGGCCATCGGCTGGCACTTGATGATCACCGCTACGCGGTGACGGCGCCGGGGCACGGACAACGGCGGGACGCCCGGCCGCGACCTTGCCCCGGCCCTAATGGCGCGGGCCCGTAGTAGTGGTGTGGCCACCAGGCGGTCAGGAAGACCAGGCCCGCGGCGCACACGGCGAGCAGCGGCCAGTAGACGACCCGCGGCAATTTCGCGGCGGCGCCGATGAACAGGGGAAATGCGCACAGGACGTAACGGGGCCTGGGGTTTGCTGGGGAGACCACGAACGTCGCCACCATCAGCACGCCGTACAGGCTCACGGGCACCGGCAGCCTCGCGGCGAGCATCATGACGATGCCGGCCGCCGAGGCGATCAGCATGATCACGTACAGCGCGCTGACGAACTTGTACTTGTGGGCACCCAGATCGGCCCAGAGCAGGATGTGGAGTGTCTGCTTGCCCCAGTCGAGGTGCTGCCCCCAGCCGCTCCGCTCCACCTGGAACCAGAACGCGTCATCGTGATACCTGTGCCCGAGGTAGCCGAAGAAGGCCAGGACGCCCGCCGGGGTGAGCGCGGGCGCGATCAGGGCACGCCACTCGCGGCGGCTCCAGATCGCCTGGAGGGCGGCGGCCCCCGAGACCGCGGCTAGAACGATCATGGTCGGCGCCTCGGCCGTGCCGGCGGCGCCGAGGATGCCCGCGAGCAGCCACCGCCGGCGCAGCAGGGCCAGCAGGACGGCCGCGCCGATGGCGACGGTCAGCGGCTCGGAGTAGAGCATGCCGAACGTCATGGCGCCGGGGAACAGGCAATACAGCGCGACCGCGTGGTCGGCGACCCGCCGGTCGCACACCCGGGCCGCCAGCGTCCAGACGGCCAGCGCCGACAGTGCCCCGGCGAGGATGCTGACCACCAGACCGCCGACCGCGAGATTGCCGGCCAGCGCGTCACCGGCCAGCCGGATCAGCAGCGGGAAGAGCGGGAAGAAGGCGGTCGGCTCGCTCGGCGTGCCTGGCACCAACCTTGCCGGGTAGCCGTGCCTGGCGATGTCCAGGTACCAGAGGGCGTCCTTGTACAGGAAATGCCAGGTCCACGGGTGACGCTGGCCGTAGATCTTGTCTGAGGCATACCAGGTCGCCAGGATCAGCACCCAGGTCGCGGCGAAGACCAGCAGGGGGAAGAGCCAGGCGCGCGGCAGCCGGTCACTCAGCGCCGGACGGCGGGGCTCGCCGCTTCCAGCGCGGCCAGGACGCGGCCGGACCCGCTCCGGAGACGCGGCCGCGGGCTTCATCGTTCCAGCCCCTGGTCAGGGCCCGCTTCCCGCGCCGGGCGGCAACAGTTCGGCCGGGATGTCCACGTGCCGGGAGCGCAGGTACTCCCCGAGCCCCTTGGCCTGCGGGTCGGGCCGGGTGGACGCGGCCACCCCGAGGCCGAGCAGCCCGGCTACCACGAAGTTCAGTGCCAGCAGGTTCGGGAGTTCATAACGCCCGATCTCCAGCCCAGCCGCTTCCGGCAGCAGCTCGCGGAACCGGGGTATGTCCAGGTAACCCCGGAGCCAGGCATACGTCCGCGGGTCCCTGGCCCACAGGCCGACGTTCGCGTTCTGGCCCTTGTCTCCAGAACGCGCGCCACAGACCAGCCCGAGCGGAACGCGCCGCGTCGGACCGGCGGGCTCCGGTACCGCCGCCGGCCGCCGGCCCGCCTCCGCGGGCCCGGCCGTGTCCGCGGGCCCGGCCGCCGCCGTCACCGGCGGGATCACCTGGCGGCTGCCGTCCGGCAGGACGACCGCGTGCTCGACCAGTCCGGCGGGCACGAACGCCGGCCAGTACACGCCGTAGGCGCTCTCCGCGGTGGGCGGGGTGGTGGTGAAGAACCCGGGGTAGCCGGCCAGCGCCAGCTCGATCGTGGCGTTGGAGAACGACCGGCCCACCCTGGCCGGGTCGGGGTCCTTGACCGTGATCCGCAGCTGCGCCGTGGCCTGCTCGTTGGTCGGCGCGTCCGGCCGGTCGGAGCGGATCAGCCGCACGTCGACCTCGGCGAACCGGTCCTTGCCGCCGAGCAGGCCGAACAGCAACGTCTGCGCCCTGGCCGCCTTCTCCTCGATGTCCAGGCCGGTCAGCACCATCGTCATCGTGTTGCGGTAGCCGCCCAGGTAGTTCAGCGCCACCTTGAGGTCGGCCGGCGGCGGGCCGCCGCGGGCGCCGCTGATCCGCACCCGGTCCGCGCCGTCGGGATCCAGCCGTATCGTGTCGAAGTGCGCGACCACGTCGGGGTTGGCGTAGGCGGGCCCGGCGATCTCGTACAGCAGCTGCGCGGTGACCGTGCCGACCGAGACGAGCCCGCCGGTGCCGGGATGCTTGGTGATCACGCTGCTGCCGTCGGCGGCGACCTCGGCGATCGGGAAGCCCGGGTAGCGCCGGTCGGGCAGCTCGGCCAGGAACGAGTAGTTGCCGCCGGTCGCCTGCGGGCCGCACTCGATCACGTGCCCCGCCACCACGGCGCCGGCCAGCTGGTCCAGGTCGGCCGGGGTCCAGCCGTGCCAGGCGGCGGCGGGGCCGACGACCAGCGAGGCGTCGGTCACCCGCGGGCACACCACGACGTCGGCTCCGGCCCGCAGCGCGGCCGCTATCCCCCAGCCGCCGAGGTAGGCGTTCGCGGTCACCGGGGTGACCCCGGCCTTGGCCAGCGGCTCGCCGGTGTCGGCGTTGGCCAGGGCGTGCCCGGCCTCGGTCAGCTCCCCGATCCGGCCGAGCAGGTCGTCGCCCTCAACGTGGGCGATCTTCGGCGCCAGGCCGAGCCGGCCGGCGGTCTCGCGCAGCCTGGCCGCCAGCCCGGCCGGGTTGAGCCCGCCCGCGTTGACCACGATCGTGATGCCCCGATCCAGGCAGCTGCCGATGACCTGCTCGAACTGGCCGAGGAAGGTCCGCGCGTAGCCCGCGCCGGGGTCCTTCTGCCGCGCCTTCCACAAGATCAGCATGGTGAGCTCGGCCAGGTAGTCGCCGGTGAGCACGTCGATCGGCCCGCCCTCGACCATCTCCCGCGCCGCGGCGAACCGGTCCCCGTAGAAGCCGGAGCAGTTGGCGATCCTTACCGGGCGCTTCATGCCCGGCTAGTGCAGCATCTGCTGCCAGCCGCGCGGCACCCGCCCCGCGGGTCCGGGCACCGGCTGGTCGACCGGGTGATGCGAGGGCGGGGCCAGCTCCGGGCCTTCGTAGGCCTGGTCGGTCTCGTAGCTCCAGAACCAGTCCTCGCCGGGCTCGAAGCTGCGGATGAACGGATGCCCCGTGGCCTTCGCGTGCGCGGTCGCGTGCTGGCTCGGGGAGGTGTCGCAGCAGCCGATGTGCCCGCACTGGGCGCACCGGCGCAGGTGCAGCCACCAGCCGCCCGCCGCCTCGCACTCGGCGCAGCCCGTCCCGCTGGGCGGGACGGACGGGTCGATTCCCGGCACCTCGGTCATCCTTCATCCTCCCTGTCCGGCTCCGGGGCGGTCAGCGGGAGCCACACCCGGAACTTGGTGTCACCGGGCACCGACTCCACCTGGATGGCCCCGTGGTGCTTGTTGGCAACGATGCGCCAGGAGATGTCGAGCCCCAGGCCGGTGCCCTCGCCCACCGGTTTCGTGGTGAAGAACGGCTCGAATATCCGGTCCTTGATCTCGGGAGGTACCCCGGGACCGGTGTCGCCGAACTCGACGATCACCTGGTCGTCCCGCCGCATGGTGCGCACGGTGAGCGTGCCCGTCTCGCCCATGGCCGACACCGCGTTGTCGATCAGGTTGGTCCACACCTGGTTCAGCTCGCCGGCGTAGCCGGGGACCGGGGGCAGGGACCGGTCGTAGTCCTTGACGATCGTGATCCCGGGCGGGATCTTGCCGCCGAGCATCAGCAGCGTGCTGTCCAGCAGTTCGTGTATGTCGACCACCTGGTACGGGGCGCGGTCGAGCTGGGAGTACTGCTTGGCCGCGCCGACCAGGGTGGAGATCCGGGTGGTGGAGTCCTCGATCTCGTTCAGCAGCAGCTCGGTCTCGATGGTGTACCCGAGCCAGCGCAGCGCGCTCTCGAGGATCGTCTCGTCCACGGTCGCCGCGACCTGGTCGAGCCAGCCGGTGTCCAGGCCGGCCTGCACGTAGGTCGGCGCCAGGTCCCAGCCGCCCGCGATGCCGCGCTCGTCGAACCAGTCGGTGATGGCGTCCTCGCGGTCGTTCGCCTCGATCGGGCTGAGCGCCGGCGCCTTCGCCACCAGCTCGACCGCGCGCTCCTGGATCTTGATCAGCGTGTCCAGGGTCTGCGGGCTGAACTTGCCGGCGGCCAGGATGCCCAGCTTGTGCCGCATCCCGGCCACCCGCTCGCGCAGCGAGGACGTGGCCCGCACCGCGGCGGCGGCCGGGTTGTTGAGCTCGTGGGTCAGGCCCGCCGACAGCGAGCCCAGCGCGAGCAGCCGTTCTCGCTGGCCGACGACCCGCTGGGTGTTCCGCTGGCCGAAGAACAGCCCCTCCAGCAGGTGCACCGGCATCGGGAACCACTCCCGCATCAGCCAGGCGAAGTCGCTCGCGGACAGCACGAAGAAGGTGGACGGCTCGGGCAGCCGGATCGAGTTGTTGTAGACCTGCGACTCGCGTTCGATGTAGGCGTTGAAGGCGCCCGAGTACGTGCCGGGGCCCGACGTCCGGTTCACCTCGATGTCGTCCGCACCGACCCGCCGCGACATGACGACGGTGCCCTTGAGCAGCACGTAGAAGCAGGTGGCCGGATCGCCCTCGCGGTACAGCGGCCCGGGCTCGAAGCGCTCGACGTGCCCGTGCTGGCACAGCCAGTCCAGCTGGTCGTCGGACAGCTTCTCGAACAGGAACAGCCGCCGCAGTTCATCTGGACTGCAGGCCAGCTCCGTGGCGTCCGTCCCGGGGCTGCAGCTAGCCGCCGTCACCTGCGCCGTGGTCGTCGTTTCCTGCTGCGCCTGGTCGGTCATCACAGTTTCTCCAGGTAGCGGTGAACCAACATGACGGCCATCGCGCCCTCGCCGACGGCCGAGGCCACGCGCTTGGCCGAATCGGCCCGCACGTCGCCCGCCACGAACACGCCGGGCACGCTGGTCTCCAGGTGGTACGGCGAGCGGTCCAGGTTCCAGCCCCTTGGCTTGCGCCCTGGGATGGCCAGATCGGGGCCTGCCAGCACGAACCCGCGATCGTCGCGCACCACGAGATCGTCCAGCCAGTCCGTGAGCGGCGCCGCGCCGATGAAAACGAACAGCCACTGCGCGCTGACGGTTTCCGTGGCCCCCGTCGAGGTGTCGCGCAGGGTCAGGGCCTCCAGGTGCTTGCTGCCGTGGGCCTCGATGACCTCCGTGCAGGTCCGGACCGAGATGTTGGCGATGCCGCCGATCTGCTGGATGAGGTAATACGACATCGACCGCTCGAGCGAGGGGCCCCGGACCAGGATCGTGACCGACTTGGCCCCGCGCGCGAGATAGACGGCGGCCTGCCCGGCGGAGTTCGCGCCGCCGACGATGTAGACGTCCTGGCCGGAGCACGCGGTCGCCTCGGTGAGCGCCGACCCGTAGTAGACCCCGCGCCCGGTCAGATCGTCGATGCCGGGCGCGCCGAGACGACGGTAGGAAACCCCGGTGGCCAGGATGATGGTGTGCGCGTCGATGGAACTGCCGTCGGCGAACCTGACGCTGCGCGCCGAGCCATGAACCTCCAGGCCGATCACGTCGCGCGTGGTCAGTACCTCGGCGCCGAACTTCGCCGCCTGGCGCCTGGCCCGGCTGGTCAGCTGGGCACCGGACACCCCGTCAGGGAAGCCGAGGTAGTTCTCGATCCGTGAGCTCTGGCCCGCCTGCCCGCCGGTCGCCGTGCGCTCGACCAGCACCGTGCGCAGCCCCTCCGACGCCCCGTACACCGCCGCGCCCAGCCCGGCCGGCCCGCCGCCGATGACGATGAGGTCGTAGAAGTCCTTGGACGGCGTGGTGGCCAGCCCGACGTGCGTGGCCAGTTCGGCGTCGGCCGGTTCCACCAGCACCTCGCCGTCCGGGGTGATCACCACCGGCAGCCGGAGCCCGCCGCTGCCGTCGGGCTCGACTCCCGCGGCGCTGAGCAGCCGCTGCCCCTCCGGCTCGTCCGAGGAGTACCAGCGGTACGGCACCTGGTTGCGGGCCAGGAACTCGCGCACCTCCGACGACCGGGCCGACCACCGGTGGCCGACGATCTTCGTCTCCGGCACCGGCCGGTGATCATCCTCCAGCCACGCCTCCAGCAGGCCGTCCACGACCGGATACAGCTTCTCCTCCGGCGGGTCCCACGGCTTGAGCAGATAATGGTCCAGGTCGACGACGTTGATCGCGTCGATGGCGGCGTCGGTGTCCGCGTAGGCGGTCAGCAGCACCCGCCGCGCCCCCGGGTACACGTCCATCGCCCGCTCGAGGAACTCGATCCCGTTCATCTGCGGCATCCGGTAGTCGGCGAGGATCACCGCGACCATGTCGCCGCGCAGCTTGAGCTGCCGCAGCGCCTCCAGCGCAGTCTCCCCGGACTCCGCCCGCACGATCCGGTGCTGTTCCCCGTAGCGTCGCCGCAGGTCACGGGCCACGGCACGGGACACACCGGGATCGTCGTCGACGGTGAGGATCGCCGTGCGGACGCCCTCTGGCGCGGTCACTGGCATCCGTATCCCACCTTGTCGTCAGCTTCCCGGCTGGCCGTTTCCATCACTCCATCGTAAGTTCCGCGCCACCCTGAGATGTTCCCGGCACCATCCGCCCCCGCCCCCCGCTCCCACCCCGTTCCCCGCCCCCCGCTCCGCCCCCCCGTGCCCTCCCCCGGCCCGCCTCACTCGCCCCATCCGCCCCACCGCCCTTGATCAGCTTGACTTCTCACGGATTCGGTGTGCACAAACCATTACAAATTGGGTCATCAAAGTGACGGAACCCGTGAGAAGTCGTTGTGATCAAGGTGGCGCGGGCCGTGCGGCGGGCGTCCGGCCAGGCAGACGGCTCGCTGCGGGGCGCTTGCGCTGGCTTGGCCCGTCGCCGGATCCCGAGGGCTGGTGCCTGGCCAATATCGGACGGGTCCCATCGGTGAGGGACGGCGAACCGAAACAGGCCGGTGTCCGAAACTCGCCCCGCCGCGGGGAGCCAACCACCACATAATTCGCATACGGGGACGCCCCCGCGACCGCCGTTCGCCTGGCCATTAGTGTCAAAGTGCCGGCCACGTTGAAACAGCGACAGCGACGGCGCCATCGACACTAATGAGGCCGCCTGGCCTGACTTATGAGTCGTGGGGTCGCGCGCTGATCATCCCGCGATGGCCGAACCGGGGGGCGCGCGGTAGGAAGGCCGGTGAATTTTACGCACCGTCAGGGCAGAATCCAGCCAGCGTGAGGTTGGTCTGGGCGCGCGCGACAAGGCGTGGTCGTCGTCGAACAGGAGGCAGGATGCGCATCGGCGTGGTCCCGCAGACCGAGCTCGGCGGCGACGTGGGGGCGGTGCGCGCCTACGTCCAGCGGGTCGAGGAGCTGGGGTACCGGCACGTGCTGGCCTACGACCACGTCGTCGGCGCGGACCCGGCCGTGTACCGAGGCTGGTCGGGGCCCTACG
>JASHUI010000257.1:0-14169 GCA_030040095.1 Streptosporangiaceae bacterium
GTCCCGCCGGAAGAGGACCCGCGCCCACAGGTACCCGGCCAGCGCCAGCCCGGCGCACCAGGCGACCGCGGCGAGCGCGGTGCCGCCCGGCGGCGTGCCCGTCAGCAGCCCGCGGAGCGTGTCGATGACCGGCGTGAACGGTTCGTTCGCCGCGAACCAGCGCACCGATCCCGACATCTGGTCCGGCGGCACGAACGCGCTGCTGATGAACGGCAGCACCTGAACGATGAGGATGAAGCCGGTCGTGCCCTCCACGGTCTTGGCCGCCAGGCCGACCGCGACGGCCAGCCAGGTCAGCGCGAGCACGAGCAGGGCGGTGACGCCGGCCGCCGCCAGCCACCGGCCGGCGTCCCCGGTGGGCCGGAACCCCAGCCCGATCGCGACGCCGATGACCGCGGCCACGCTGACCAGCGTCCGGACCAGGGCGGTGGCGACGTGCCCGTTCAGCACCGAGGCGGGAGAGATCGCCATGGTGCGGAACCTGCCGATGATGCCCTCCGTGGAGTCCCGGTTGACGGACTGCGTCGTGACCGAGCTTCCGTACGCGGCGGTCATCACGATGATCCCGGGCAGGACGTAGTCGATGTACGAGACGTGCGGGCCGGCCCCGAGGCCTGCCTTCAGCGCGCCGAAGACGCCGATGAACAGCAGCAGCAACAGCACGGGCACGGCGACCGCCACGACCAGCGTCACCGGGTAGCGCAGCACGTGCCGCAGACTGCGCCGGGTCATCGTCGCCGAGTCCCGCACGGCAAACGTCAGGGTCGTCATCGGGCGTTCTCCATTTCTGGCGTCGTTTCTGCCGTCGGGTGGCCGGTGAGGGCGAAGAAGACGTCATCGAGATCGGGCGTGTGCACGGACACCTCGTCGATCTCGTCCGCCGTGTCGCCGAGCCGGTTCAGCAGCGCCCGCACCGCGACCGCGCCGCCGTCGCTGGGAACCTCCAGCGTGAGCGTGTCATCGTGCCGGAACGCGCCGCCGAGGGCCCGTGCCGCCGCGTCGAGCCCCGCGGCATCGGCGAAGTGCAGCCGGACATGGGCCCCGGGAATGCTGCGTTTCAGCTCCTCTGGGCTCCCGGCGGCGACCACCTTGCCGTGGTCGAGAACGGCGATCCGGTCGGCCAGTTCGTCCGCCTCGTCCAGGTTCTGCGTGGTCAGGAAGATCGTGACGCCGCCGGCCACAAGCTCGCGGATTGTCCGCCACATCATGCGTCGGCTGCGCGGGTCGAGGCCGGTGGTCGGCTCGTCGAGAAAGATGATGCGCGGTTCGCCGATCAGGGTCATCGAGAGGTCGAGCCGCCGCTTCATGCCGCCGGAGTAGGTCGCCGCGGTCTTGGAGGCCGAGTCGGCGAGGTCGAACTTGTCGAGCAGCGCGGCGGCGCGCCGCCGCCCTTCCGCCCGGCCCAGGTGGTGCAGGTCCGCCATCAGGAGCAGGTTCTCCTCGCCGGTGAGCAGGCCGTCGACCGCGGAGAACTGGCCGGTGACCCCGATCGCCGCCCGCACCGCCGCCGGGTCGCGGGCCACGTCATGGCCCGCGACGCGTACCTCGCCGGCGTCCGCGTGCACCAGCGTGGACATGATCTGCACGGTGGTGGTCTTGCCGGCGCCGTTGGGACCCAGCAGCGAGAACGTCGTTCCCGCGCCGACCTCCAGATCGATGCCGTCGAGAACCACCTTGCCGCCGAACGACTTGCGCAGCCCGGCGACCGTGATCGCGCTGGTCATGCTTCTCCTTTCGCCATCACCGCGGCCTGGGCGGTCGCGATCACGACTAAGGTGCACGCAGCGGGATTCATCGCGGTTTCACGGCGGTTTCACGCTGGAACAGGCAGCTCCACATCTCCGTGCCCGACGAAGGCGACCGGGCCGCCGACGAACACCGTCTCGACGCGCTCCGGCGTGCCTGCCGGACGCACCGTCAGCACGCTCGGCCTTCCCGCATACCGCCCCTGCTGCAGCAAGAAGTCCTTCCCGGCGTCGGCCAGTGCGTGCCGCAGCCGGTACGCGCCGATCGTGCCCGCCGCGCTGCCGGTGGCGACGTCCTCCACGACGCCGTCGTTGTTCCAGTGCCGCACCTCCAGCCGCGCCTCATCGAACAACACGGCGAACTCGGCGCCGACCGACGTCACCATGTCGGTCAGGTCCGCCACGACCCTCGCTCGCTCGAGCATCCCGGTTCGCACCGGGACGATCAGGTACCGCAGCCCCGTGCTCACCACCTCCACCGGCAGATCGTCGCGCAGGCCGGCAGCATCGAGTCCGAACGCCCTTGCCGCGCCCGCCCGGTCGTCCACGACGCCGAGAAACTCCGGCTCGCCCTGGTCGAGCACCCCGAGGTAGCCGTTAGGGCTCGGGCTGGTCACCACGCTGACCGACTTGCCCGGCAACTCGATCCGCCAGGTCCCCGGGCCGGCCGCCCGACCGGCCGCGGCCTGCCGGTGCAGCACCGCGGCCGCGCCGATCAATGGGTGCCCGGCGAACGGAAGCTCGCTCAACTGGTCGAACACCCGAGCGCGCCACGTCATAGGGTCCGGGGTCGAGGTGAGGAAAATGGCCTCGAAGTGACGAAGCTCTTGGGTGATCCGCAGCATCTGCGCTGACGTGAGTTCGCCGGGGTCAACGAACACGGGCAGGCTGTTGCCCTGGTAGGCAGCCTCGGCGAACACGTCGACGTGCACGTAGGGGGCGTTCACAGCGCCTGCCGCAGGTCGCTGGCAAACTCCTCGATCGCCGCCTCGTTGCGGCGATAGAACGTCCAGCCTCGTTTGCGGGTCGCGACCAGGAGCCCGGCATCGGCCAGCACGGTGAGGTGCCGGGACGTCGTGGACGCGGCCAGACCCAGCTTGTCCCTGATGAAGTCGGCGCACACCCCGTCTGTTATCAGGTCGCCGTCGACCTGAGACGGGAAGTTCATTACTGGATCCTTCAGCCACCGCAGCACCTGCAAGCGGACCGGACTCGCGAGCGCCTTGAGGACCGCCACCTGGCCTGATGTTATTTCGTTCGTTCGCACAATAGCGAACTTACTCGAACGGCGGCTGCGCCGCCACCGGGTGCCGCACAGCGGGCGCCGCCTCGCCGGAAGAACTCGCGGGACGGGTCCGCGGGACTCAGTGCCCGCCGGATCCGGCCAGCAAGCTCAGGATGAAGGTCACCAAGCCGAAGATCCCGAGCGCCACGAGCGGGACCACGATCACCGCCACGACGACGCAGCCCCACCTGCCGCCTCTCAGGCCGTAGCGAACGGCATCGATGCTCTCCTGGTTGCTCGCCCCGGGGGCCGCCATAACCGAATTGTGCGCCTGACCGGTCAGGGCCCGCCAGGGCTGCGACGTCGACGTGCCCGCCGGGCCCGGCAAGACCCCCGAACCCTGGCCCGAACTGAGACGGCGATTCGCAGCGGACCTTGCGCTCGCCGTCGGCAACCGCTCAGCAGAAGTGGCTATGCACGAGAGGGGTGCGCCCAGCGAGACGTCCATGGAGCAGCGGTCATGCCGGAACGGGCCAAGGTTACGCTCACCGTCGCCTTGCTTGCCGCGGCGGCGTGCTCGGCGCTGCTGCTGCTGCACGCGGTCGCCGCGGGCGGGCACGTCGCCGCCCGGGCAGCCCGGCGGCCGAGCGTGCGGTACCGGAGCGTGGCGGCGGCCCGGACGGACGGCCAGGCCATCAGCCCGGAGCTGTTCAGCCCGGGCGCGTGCATGGCGTTCCCGCCGACGTCGGGCGACCAGCACGAGACGGTGTTCCTCGACGCCGGTCACGGCGGGGTCGACCCCGGCGCGGTCGGCACCACCGAGACCGGTGCGCCGGCCGAGGAATCCACCGTGAACCTGGCCGTCGAACTCGACACGATGGCGCTGCTTCGCGCCCGCGGTTACCGGGTGGTCGTGTCACGGACCGAGAACACATCGGTGACCCGCCTCACTGCCGCCGACACCTCCGGCGGCGTGCTCACCGCGTCGGCGGCGCTGGCCGATGTCGCGGCTCGCGACGTGTGCGCCGACCTGGCCCGGGCCAGCATTCTGGTCGGCATCTACATGGACGGCGGATACCAGGGGGACGCGGGGTGCCTCACCGGGTATGACGCGGACCGGCCGTTCTCGGCCGCGAACCTGGGGCTGGCGACGCTGCTGCAAGACGACGTGCTCGCGGCCATGAACGCGCGCGGCTACGCGATCCCCGACGCCGGGGTCGTGCCGGACAGCGGGCTCGGCTCGGCGCTCACCAGCGCCGACGTCGCGTACGGTCACCTGCTCCTGCTCGGCCCCGCCAAGCCGGGGTACTTCTCGACGCCGAGCACCATGCCGGGAGCCCTGATCGAGCCGCTGTACATGACGGATCCGTCCGAGGCGTCGGTCGCGGTGAGCGCAGCGGGCCAGCAGGCGATCGCCGACGGCATAGCGCAGGCGGTCGGCCAGTACTTCGCCGCGGCAAAGGAGCGCTAGTTCGCTGCCAGCGCGTCGCGTGCGCCCGAGCACTATTCCGCGCTGCGTGAAATGGTCGTACAACGGGCGAGCCGGGGCTGCTGTGCGTAGAAAGTGGTTGCTCCCATAAATCCCAGTAACAACGGCCGGCGATCGCCGTCGCGATATCATCGGCTGCGAATAGGCCGATCACAAGTTCCGCCAAGGAACAATCGATGCGGCCGCGTCAGCTCTGAACGCACTCAAAGGCTTACCTAACTGGCAGACGCCATCCCAAGAGGAGATCATGTTGGCACCACAGGCCGCCGCCGTCGGCAGTACCCAGCTCCGCGTTACGCTCGCCGGGCCGCCCGACCTGCCAGCCGCCGAGCACGTGATGCGGGAGGTGCTGGAAAGCGATCTGGGCGGCTACCGCCCGCAGTGGCACCGGGACCTGGACGACCTGGAGGCGGCCTACCTGCGTCGGCCACGATCGGCTCTGCTGGTGGCGCGGCTTGGGGGCGAGTTGCTCGGCACCGCGGCCGTGCGGCCTTGTGAGCTGGCTAGCCCGCCAAACCCCGGCTGGCTGGCCGAGCGCTACAACCAGCCCGATGTCTGCCAGTTGGTGCGGGTATGGGTCTCGGGCCGGGGCCGGCGTCGGGGCTTGGGCCGCGCCCTGGTGGAGCATGCCGTCGCGTGGAGCACCGGACCCGGCGGCTACCGTCGCGTGTACCTGCATACGGACGCCGGGGTGCCTGGGGCGGAGGCGTTCTGGCGCGCCCTGCCCGTCCGTGAGGTCCACGACAGCCGCCCGGACCCGTTCAACTGTGTCCACTTCGAGATCGACGCCCAGGCGCTGCTGCACCACGCCGGCTGATGAGCGTCGCCGCTTCGCGCACTGCCGAGTTTCCCCCCGACGTCGAGATCGAGCCCCCCGCCGGGCTCTGCGACCAGGTCCTCCGGCTCCACCAGGACCTGAGCCGCCTCGACAATCTGGCTCCGGGCCCCGACGTGAACGCGCTCTTCCAAGAGCTCGTGCGGGTCTGCGTCCACGCTGACGACCGGGCGGCACGGCCCGTCCTGGCCGACCCCCGGATCCGGCGGCTGCGGCCCGAACTGCTCCGCCTCTGCTCGCGGGGCGAGTCGCTGCTCGAACGCGCCTGGGCGCACCGGGTGCTGGAGGCCGCGGATCCCTGGGCCGAACTGGGCCGGTTCCCCTACCTGGAGAACTACCAGCAGCTAAGCCGCCTGGAGATGCACACGCTCGCCGGAGCGGGCCACGTTCCCCGTCCAGGGGCGCGTGCCTGTTTCCTGGGCGGCGGTTCGCTGCCTGTGAGCGCCCTGCTGATGCACCGCGAACTGGGTGCGGCCGTGGATGTGGTCGACAACGAGCCTCAGGCCGCAGACCTCGCCCGGCGACTGCTGGGCCGCCTCGCCCCCGGACCGGGCCTTCGCGTGGCCCAGGCCGACGCCACCTCGGCCGAGGACATGGCGCGGCTGCTGGCCGGCTGCGACGTGGTTGTCGTGGCGGCCCTCGCCGGGCACACCCGTGGCCAGAAGCTGGCGGTGCTGGACGCCGTGGGCCGCGCCCTGGATCCGGGCGCCTACCTGGTGGTACGCAGTGCCCGCGGCCTGCGCTCGCTGCTGTATGCCGTGGTCGAGCCCGGTGACGTGGCGCAGGCAGCGGGCTGCGTGCCGCAGGTGCTGGTGCACCCGCTCGGTGAGGTGGTCAACTCCGTTCTTGTGGCGCGCCGCCGCTGAGCGGGATCGCCCGGCCGCGCAGGATCACCAGCCGCGCCCGGGTCAGCGCCGCGACATCCTCGGCCAGGTCACCCTCGACGACCAGCAGGTCGGCCGCCTTCCCCGGGCGGAGCCTGCCGCGGCTGCCGCCCAGGCCGCACACGTCGGCGGCCGCGGACGTGGCGGCTGCCAGTGCGGCGGCGACCGGCAGCCCGGACTGGGTCAGCTCGGCAACCGAATGCGCCAGCACCCCGTGCGGTTTGGCCGGGTGAATGCCCGCGTCAGACCCGGCCAGGATCGGCACCCCGGCGGCGAAGAGCGCGCCGACCTGCTCAAACCGGGCCTGCAAGGTCATCCCGGTGCGCCGCATCACCTCGATGGCCTGGGGGGAGGGCGGCAGCCCGGGCAGGCGGCCGAAGGTGGGGCACACCTCGATCCGGCGCGCGGCCAGCGCGTCGATCAGTGCCGTCGAAGTGCGGATGCCGCGGGCGGTCAGGCAGGTGCAGTGCTCGATTCCGTCGACACCCGCGGCGACGCACACCTCGACCGACGGCACGGAATGGGCGTGCGCCGTCACCGGCAATCCCCGGCGGTGCGCCTCCTCGACGACCAGCCGGACCTCGCCCACGTCGAACTGCAGCTCGAGCAGGTCCGAGCCGGCGCTCATCGCCCCGCCGCTCACCACGATCTTCACTGTTTGCGCGCCCCGCTCGTGCGCTTCGGCCACGAGGGCGCGTAGCGAGACCGCGTCACTGGCCTCACCGCCCATGGCGGCGCAATGCCCGCCGGGGGAGGTGATCGGCGGGCCGGACGCCACGACGGACGGCTCGCCGTCCTGCGCCGTACGGCCCAGCACGGCCCACCGGGTGTCCCCGAGATCCCGGACGGTCGTGACGCCCTGCTGCAGCTGCTGCCGCAGGGATCGGCGGATCACCAGCTCGCGCTCTGCGCCGGACCGGCCGGCGTCCCGTGCCAGCGCATCGGGCTCCCCGCTGCCCACCAGATGCACATGGGTATCGATGAGCCCGGGCAAGACGGTGCCGCCGGCACGGTCGATCACCGGCCAGCCCTCCGGGTACGGCCTGTGCCGTGGCTGCACCGCTACGATCAGGCCGCCGTCCACAAGGACCTGGGCGCCGCCGGCCAGGAAGCGCGAGCCGTCGAAGGCGTGCCCGGCGCTCACCACGTACCGAGGGCCCAAATCGCCGCCCGGCTCCCGCCCGGCGCCGTTCGATCCACCCTGACAACGTCCTGCGCGTGTCATGGTATGAAAGTCCCGAGATGGTGTGACATTCTCACTGTCCGTAACGGTGAAATGGCTTTGCTGATAAACAGTCCGAGGCCCCATCCATAAGCGGCGAAAGGGAACATGGGTAAATCTCGCGCATTCCCGCGAGCCCGGGCTTTGGTGCTCATTCCGCGCGGGCACGTCGGACGGTTGGTCAGCGGCTGGCTTTGCCGCTCCACACGACATCGGATACCCCTGCGGCGTGGTTGGCGCATCTGGCCGCGACAAATAGCAGATCAGCCAGCCGGTTGAGGTACGCGGGCACGACCGCGGCGGTGCCTTCGGCCCGGCTCAGCGTGGCGACTCGTCGTTCCGCACGGCGGCAGCTGCCCCGCGCGACGTGCAACCCGGCTCCAGAGGCGGTGCCGCCGGGAAGGATGAAGTTCTGGAGTTCGGGCAAGGTCTGTTCGAGCTCGTCGATGGCGGCCTCCACCTCGCTGATGTCCTGCTCGACGAGCCGCGGCAGGTTGCCCCGACTGCCGGCCTGGTCGGGCGCCACGAGCTCACAGCCGACGATGAACAGCCGACCCTGTACCGTCTGCAGGATGCTGGTCAGCGAGTCTGGGAGTCCGCACGCCAGGACCGATCCGATGGCGGCGTTGCACTCGTCCACGGCGCCGATCGCCTCCATCCTGGCGTCGTCCTTGCTGAGGCGACGGCCTCCCCAGATGCTGGTCTGGCCGGCATCGCCCTTGCGGGTGTAGATCTTCATCGGCCCGTCTGTCCCCTTCCTTCTAGTCCTTGCGAACTGGCTTGGCGCCAGCTGAGCGAGCAGTCGCCGCAGCGGCGGCCGCCGGCCAGCCTGGTGTAGCCGCAGCAGGTTGTGCGCGCGTATCGCGGGCCGCCCGCCGCGACTCGCCATTGGCCGTAACGGCGCAGCTCGGCGGGCTGGGCCCAGGCATGGCTGATGAGTTCGTCCAGCGGCCCGTGTCCGGCGCGGTCGAGCGCCGTCAGCGACCCGGCGAGCGCCGACGCCAGGTTGCCGCGCAGCAGGTGCCGCCCGATGCGGACCTGACGCCGGATGGCGGCGGCCAGCAGGTCGAGATGGCCGGCGAGCATGAGCCAGCCGGTGCCGAGGTCCGTCGCGACCAGGGGCGCGGCCAGCAGGTCTACCGGGCCGGCCGGCGGCACGCGGTAGTGCAGCCGGGCCGCGGCGAGGTCGGGTACCGGGCCGCGCAGGACGGCGGACCCGGAGTAGATCGATGTGAGGCGGGCGGCCCAGCCCTGGAACAGGATCGATGCGCCGATCCATCGCTGCGTCGTGCCGAGCCGGGCGGACACGTCGTCGATCCGCTCGCGGAGCCTCGCAGCCCCCTGTGTCGTGTCCGCGATGAGGCCGGTGACCGGCTCGAAGCCGACGTCGTCGCCCGCAGATCCCCCGTCCAGCAGGGCGAAGTACGGGCCGATCCGCGCGAGCCGGGCGAGCCCGAATTCCGCTCCGGTCACGGTCCAGTCCTCTCGCTCAGTGGGCAAAACCGGTGGCGGTACGATCCAGCGGGTCGGGCCCGACCTGGAGGTAACGTGCCCTCAGCGTGTCCCATGCCGCGAGCCGGCCCCATTGCGGCTCTGCGAGCGGCTGCTGGGTGTCGCTGAGCCACGGGTGCGGGAGCAGGACGGTCATCAACTGCGTGCCCTCGCCGTTGAACAGCCGCACCCCCCAGCTGCCCGGCTTGCCGTCGTACAGGATCCGGTACATCTCGGCGCGCGCGCAGCGGCGGATCCTGCCCAGCTCCGGACCGGATGCGGTGTGCTCGCCGATGCACAGGTGGAAGTGCCAGCGGCCGAAGTTGACGGTGATGTACCCGTCGAGGGAGCCGATGCGGACGGGAGCGCACGGCGCGGCGACCTCCCATGCCGCGCCCTGGACGATGACGCCGAAGTGGATGTGTTCCCACCAGTCGGTAAAGATGTCGGTGACCAGGGAGGTCAGCGTTGCTTCGTCGGTCGGCAGGGGAAAGACCTCGACGATGCCGTTGCCGGGTTCCTCGGCGATCACGCCCCGGGTGGTGTTCATGCCATGTTCTCCTCACTGGTCTGCGCACCGGGCATCTGAGCGGCCGGGTCGCGAAGGCTGCGCGCGTGTCTGGCCAGTGCGTCAAAGCTGACGTGGGCCGTGGCCGATCCGCGCCAGCAAAGCGCGGAACGAATCTGGTGCCCGGGTCCGGGCCGGACCCGCACCCGGACGTCGGCAGGGTCTGCGGGGCCGGCGATCCGGTAGCCTGCCCGGCGCAGGGCGTGCGCGGCCAGCACGCGCTCAGGTCCGTCGCCGTCGATGGCAGCCGCAGGCCGTCGCGCATCGGCCGCCGTGAAGCCGAGGGTGGCCACGTCGAACTCCGTGCCTTCGCTGGTGAATGCGTCGGCCAGGATGCCGGCGTGGGCCAGGTCCTCGGGCCCCCCGCACGTTAGAGTCCCGCCGTCCGCGACCCACAACATGTCCGCGGTTCTCGCCGCCAGTTCCAGATCGTGGGTGCACACAAGCACCGCGACACTCCCGCTGGCGGCGATGCTGGCCAGCAGCGCCAGCAGGCCGATCCGGGCTGGCGGATCCAGGAACGCCGTCGGCTCGTCGAGCAGCAGCACGCGCGGCTGCTGGGCGAGCGCCCGCGCGATCAGGACTCGCTGCCGCTGGCCATCCGACAGCTCGCCGAACTGCCAGGCCGCCAGATCCGCCGCGCCGGCCTGAGTGAGCGCCACGTCGACGGCGTCCTGGTCATCCGGGCGGAGCCGGCCCGTCCAGTCCGTGTGCGGGTGCCGGCCGAGCGCCACCACGTCGCGGGCGCGCAGTTGGCCCGGCTCGACGCGGTCGGTCAGCACGGCGGCCGCCTGCCTGGCCACCTGGCGGCGGCTCAGCCGTGCGAGCGGCACCCCGGCCAGCAGCACCCGCCCGCCGAGCACTGGCTGCAGCCCGGCAACGCTGCGCAGCAACGTCGATTTGCCCGCCCCGTTGGGGCCGACCAGGCAGGCAAGCTCACCGGCCGCCAGGTCGGTGGTGATGCTCCCCAGCACCGTCCGCCGCCGGCTGCCCCTGCCGTAACCGACATCCAGGCCCTCCAGGCGCAGCGCTGGCTCCTCGCCGTGCGAATGGTCACGGAGCGGCAGGCTCAGGCCCGGGATGCTCATAGCTGGCTGGACCGGCGGCTGGCGCGGATCAGCACGATCACGACGACGGGCGCGCCGAGCACCGCGTTGACGGCATTGAGCGGCAGTATGTCCTGGCCCGGCAGCTGGGCCAGGACGTCTGCGGCGAGGGCCATGCTGGCGCCGATGAGGATGCAGCCCGGGACCAGCAGCCGGTGGTCGGCGGTGCGCAGCACCGAGCGCGCGACGTGCGGGACCGCCATGCCGAGGAACCAGATCGGCCCGGCGAACGCCGTGACGCTGCCGGCCAGGACCGACGACGTCGCGATCAGGAGGACCCGCGCCTGCCGCACGCGGATACCCATGGTGGCGGCGTAACGCTCGCCCAGCAGCAGTGCGTTGAGCGGTTTGATGCTGGCAGCTCCGGCGATCAGCCCCAGAGTCAGGACCGGCACGAGGACGTGGAGATCCGGCCAGGTGACGCCCTCGAAGCTGCCGAACCCCCACTCGATGTATTCCTGGACCCGCTGCGGGGAAGCGCCGGCCAGCAGCACCGTGACCCCTGCCGACACCAGGTAGCTCACCATGACCCCGAGCAGCAGGAGCGTGGTCGAGGAGCGCACGACCCGGCCGGCGGCCAGCACGACGGCCATCACCAGCCCGGCTCCGATGCACGCCGCGGTCACGCTGGTCAGGTCGCCCACCAAGCCCAGCCCGGACCCGAACGCCTCGACATCAGCTGCTGATCCGGCGAGCAGCACGACCGCGGCCACGCCCAGGCTTGCGCCGGAGGAAATCCCGAGCACGAACGGATCGGCCAGCGGGTTCCGGAACAGCGTCTGCATCTGCAGGCCGGCCACGCCCAGAGCCGCACCGCAGAAGGTCGCGGTGATGGTCCTCGGCAGCCGGACCTCGTGGATGATCGCCCAGTCCCCGGGCGGGGTCGGCCGCCCGGCCAGCGCGCGGACCACGTCGGCCAGTGGCAGGCGGACCGACCCCAGCACGATCCCCGCGACGACGACCGCGAGCAGGACGCCGGCCAGCGCCGCGAGCCGGACCACGGCCCAGCCGTTCCGGCGGGCCTCCTGTGGACGGATCTTCCCGCCAGCCCCGGGCCGGTCGCCCGGTTCCCGGCGACCCCCGGAACCGGGCGGCGCGTCCACCGAGGAGGTCATCAGCCTGGCGGCACCTTCTCGTAGAACGTGAACACGTGATGCGGTTCCAGGCTGGGATGGAAGATGGCGATCAGGTCGGCGAGGACCAGGTCGGGGCGGACCACTCCCTCCTCGAAGTAGTCGTTGCCGCCGCCGGCGTTGACGTCCTTGGTGTACTCCCACACGTTGTCGTCGCGGAAGCAGGCAAGCTGCTTGTAGCGGGGGTCGACCGTGTAGGCCTGCTGGATGGTCTGGTAGCTGCCGTTGTCCGCGTCCACGCAGAACCGCGCCTGCGAACCCTTCTGGAGGATCGTCTCAATGCTGAGGCTCAGCGAACCGGTCGAGTCGTCCCCGGCGAATACATAGTCCGCCCCGGCCTCGCGCAACTCGGCGGCGACGTAGCTCGTTCCGCCGGCCGCGTACCAGGTGCCCTTGTACTCGTCGCCTTCCAGTGTGGTCGGCCTGTCCTTGACGCTCGCCGCCAAGGCCACCAGCCGGCCGTACGAGCTGGCGATCTTGTCGTACTGCTCCGTGGCTTCGGCCTCCTTGTTCAGGAACAAAGACACGAACTCGATCCACTGGGCCCGGCCGAGCGGCGTGGACGCCAGCCAGTCGCTGTCGGCCACGACCTTGACGCCAGAGGCCTGCAGCTGGGCGTACGCGGGGTTGCTCACGCCCTGGGTGAGGAACAGGCCGGGCGCTGCCGCGAGCACCTGCTCGGTGTTCAGCGTCCCGGTGGCCTCGAACTGGGAAATCTTGCCGGCCTTGATCCTCGCGACCACCGACGGCGTGTTGACTAGCGCGGTGTCGGCCACGCCGACCAGGTCGCCGACCGAGCCGAGCAGGTCGAAGTCGGGGAGCTGCGTGGTCGACTCCGCGTCGATCCGGGCGACCGGGACCTGGATGACCTCGGCCGAGGCCAGGGACCCGGTCAGCTTCGGCGCGGGCGTGCCGCACTGGACCAGCACGTACGAGACCGGCTTGCCGCCCTGGTACGGCTGGTTGACGGTGACCACCTTGTAGCTGTCGTGGTAGGAGACCTCAAAGCCCGCTGCCTTCGACGGCTTCACCTTGGCAGGGAAGTAGTCCACGCCCTTGTGGTACGAGGTCACGCATCCGGACGTCAGGTTGGGCCTGGCTTGACCGGCGGACCCCGGACTCGATCCGTTACCAGACGATGACGTCCCGCACGCCGCGAGCATGCTCGCCGCCACGATTGCCGTGAACGCGGCCGCTGGCAGCCGTGGCTTATCCTTCCGGTCCATCAGCTGTCTCCTCCGCAGCTAACGGAGGACGAGCAGCCCGCGGACCGCGCCCAGCTGGCCCGTGCGAACCGTGCTCCTCCTCCGGGGGCCTGGACTCGCGGACCCAGCCGCAGGCGACCGGGCTCATCCTCACCAGGAGGCATCACCGTTGCGGGACAGCGCCGGGTTCACACCGGACTTCGCTGCAAGCTGAGCCGGCCGCCCTCAACGGGCAGCCACGGGCAACATAGCTACGCCGTAGTTTCGTGTCAACCGTTCGTCCCGGCACAGGCGAATTGGCCAGACAACGCTCGGGAGCCTCGCCGACGAGATCGTCACGGCCTGGCGGTAATCCCGCGGCGGTTGCTGCCCAGGTCCGGTCCTGGCAATCTTTCGCTCGTGACCGGCGGCCTCGGCGTTCCCGTGTCGGTGCTCGACCTGTGCCCGGTTCCGACCGGGGAATCGACGGGCGAGGCGCTGTCCCGGAGCGTCGACCTCGCCCGGCACGCGGAGCGGTGGGGGTTCACCCGGTACTGGGTGGCCGAGCACCACAACATGCCGGGCATCGCCAGCTCGGCGCCGGCGGTCCTGGCCGGCCGGCTCGCGTCGGCGACCTCCGCGATCCGGGTCGGCTCGGGCGGCGTGATGCTCCCCAACCATGCTCCGCTCACCGTGGCGGAGCAGTTCGGCATGCTCGAGGCGATGTACCCCGGCCGGATCGATCTGGGGATCGGGCGGGCTCCGGGCACCGATCGCGCGACGGCGGCGGCGCTGCGCCGCAGCACCGGAGGGCTGCCGGCCCCGGACTTTGCCCGTCAGCTCGCGGAGCTGCGGGCATACTTCGTCGGCCGCCCCGCGCAGGACTGGCCGGCCGGCCAGATCCGTGCCATCCCGGCCGAGGGCAACGAGCCGGCCGTGTGGCTGCTCGGGTCCACGGGTTACAGCGCCGAGATGGCCGGCCTGCTCGGCTTGCCGTTCGCCTTCGCCTACCATTTCAGCGTCGCCAACGCCAGGCCCGCGCTTGCCCTGTACCGCCGGACCTTCAGGCCCTCCGCGGGGCTCGCGGAGCCGTATTGCCTCATCAGCGTGTCGGTGCTCTGCGCGCAGGACGCCGAGGCGGCGCACTGGCTGCACGGATCGTCGCGGCTGTCCATGCTGCGTCTTCGGGCCGGCCGTCCCTCCACGCTGCCAAGCCCGGAGGAGGCCGCCGAGCGTCCCTACTCAGCGGCCGAGCAGACGGTGATCGCGGAGGCAACCGGCTCGGAC
>JASHUI010000258.1:0-3271 GCA_030040095.1 Streptosporangiaceae bacterium
GGGCCGCCGTCGCCCGCGCCGCCACCAGCCCGGGCACCCCGCCCGGCGCGGGGACGGGCGCCGGCGCGTCGTTCCAGGTCACCAGCTGCTGACGGCGCTCGGCGGCGGTGAGCAGCGGCAGCTGCGACAGCCGCCGCCCCGGGTCGGCCGCCACCGCCTCGAGCAGGACCACGAGATGCCCGGCCATCCGCTGCGCCGTCGGCGGGTCGAACAGGTCGGTGCTGTAGACCAGGTCTCCGCCGAGGCTGGCATCGCCCTCGGTGAACTCGGCCGTGAGGTCGAACTTGGCCGTGATCGTGGGCAGCCGGACGGCGGCCGAGTCGAGGTCGGGGGACTTCAGGGCGGTGACCGGAGCCTGGCCGTAGGCGATCACCACCTGGAACAGGGGGTGCCTGCTCCGGTCCCGCTGCGGTCGCAGGTCGTCGACCAGCCGCTCGAACGGCAGCTCCTGGTGGGCGTAGGCGGCCAGCGCGTCCTGCCGGACGTCGGCCAGCAGCTCGGCGAACGTGGGGTCGCCGGACAGGCGGACGCGCAGCGTCAGGCTGTTGACGAAGAACCCGATTAATTCCTCGATCTCGGCCCGGTTGCGGCCCGCCACCGGGGTGCCGACGACCACGTCGTCCTGGGCCGCGTACCGGCCGAGCAGCACGGCCAGGGCGCTGAGCAGGGTCATGAACATGGTGGCGCCCGCGGCCTGCGACACCGCCCGCAGCCCGTCCACGGCCGCCGGGGAGACCGCGAACGGCATCCGTTGCCCGGCGGGGGACCGGACCGGAGGCCGGGGCCGGTCGGCGGGCAGTTCCAGCGTGGGCGCGCCGTCCAGGCGCTCCCTCCAGTAGGCGAGCTGGCCCTCGAGTATGTCGCCGGCCAGCCAGTCGCGCTGCCACACGGCGTAGTCGGCGTACTGGACGGGCAGCGGCGCCAGCGGCGAGGGCTCGCCGGCCCGGAAGGCCTCGTAGAGCAGGGAGAGCTCGCGCCGGAAGATGTCCGCCGACCAGTCGTCGGAGACGACGTGGTGCATCACCAGGGTCAGGATGTGATCGTCGGCACCGAGGTGGAAGAGCCTGCCGCGCACCAGCGGGCCCGCCGCGAGGTCGAACGGGGTGGTGGCCTCGACCTGGGCCAGCTCCTGGGCCCGCGCCGCCGGGTCGGCCTCGCCGCGAAGATCGGCAACGCGGAGATTGAACGCGCTGGCCCCGTCTATGACCTGGTATCCGACACCCTCGGTGGTCACCAGGCGAGTGCGCAGCACCTCGTGCCGTTCCACGATCGTGTCGAGCGCCCGGCGCAGCGCCGGGACGTCGAGGGCGCCGGACAACCGCATCGTGATCGGGATGTTGTACTCGGCCGATCCGGGCTCGAGCTGGTCCAGGAACCACAGCCGCCGCTGCGCGAACGACATCGGCAGCGGGCGGTCCCGGTCGACCGGGACGATGGGCGGCGCCATCGCTCCCGGCGCGGACGCCTCGATGACCGAGGCCAGTTCGGCGACGGTGGGATGATCGAAGATGACGGCCAGCATCAGCTCGCGCTGGAACGCCGTGCGCAGCCTGGATATCACCTGCACCGCGGTGAGCGAATGGCCGCCGAGCTCGAAGAAGTTGTCGGTGGCGCTGACCTGGCGCGCGCCGAGCACCTGCGCCCAGATCCCGGCCACCACCTCCTCGGCCGGGGTCCTCGGCGCGGTGAACGGGCGGGTCAGCCCGGGACGGGCCCGTTCCGGCGCGGGGAGCGCCGCCCGGTCGAGCTTCCCGTTCGGGGTGAGCGGGAGCGCCGCCAGCTCGATGAACGCGCCGGGAATCATGTAGGCCGGCAGCGCCTGGCGCAGGAAGCCGCGCAGCTCACCAAAGCCGGGGATGCCCTCCGCCGCGTCGGCGGGCACCAGGTACGCGACCAGTCGCCGGTCATGGTCTTCCCCGTGGGCCACCACCACCGCCGCGGCCACCGACGGGTGTCCGGCCAGAGCCGCTTCGACCTCGCCGGGCTCGATGCGGAACCCCCGCATCTTCACCTGGTGGTCGATCCGGCCGAGGAAGTCCAGTTGCCCGTCGGCCCGCCAGCGGGCCCGGTCCCCGGTGCGGTAGAGCCGGGACCCGTCGGCCGCGAACGGGTCGGCGATGAACCGCTCCGCGGTCAGCGCCGGGCGCCGGTGATAGCACCGCGCCACGCCGGCGCCGCCGATGAACAGCTCCCCGGCCGCGCCGGCCGGGGCGGGCCGCAGATACCGGTCGAGCACGTAGGTCTGAGTGTTGGCGATCGGCTGGCCGAGCGTGACCGGCTGGCCGGGCGCGAGCTCCTGGCACGCGGACCAGATGGTGGTCTCGGTCGGCCCGTACAGGTTCCACAGGGCAGCCGTCCGGTCCAGGATGGCCTCGGCCAGTTCCTGAGGCAGCCGCTCTCCGCCGCAGAGCGCCCGCAGCAGCGGCGAGCCCGCCCAGCCGTCGTCGAGGAGCATCCGCCATGTCGCCGGGGTGGCCTGCATGACCGTGGCCGCCCGGCGGCCTATCTCGGCCTTCAGGGCCCGGGGCGACCGGGTCGTCTCGCGGTCGGCCACCACCAGCCGGGCGCCGCTGACCAGCGGCAGGAAGAGCTCCAGCCCGGCGATGTCGAACGCCAGCGTGGTCAGGGCCAGCAAGACGTCCGGTCCGGCCAGTCCCGGGCGCTCGCCCGTCGAGGCCAGGAAGTTGGCCAGGTTCCGGTGAGCGACCACCACGCCCTTCGGCTGCCCGGTCGATCCCGACGTGTAGATCACGTAGGCGGCCTGGCCGGGTTCGGCGGCCGCCGGCGCGAGGCCGGGCTCCGAGCCAACGGCGGCGCGGGTGGCCGGATCGTCCAGCCATACCGCGCCCGCGTGCCCGGTGAGAGGGCCGGCCGTCCGCTGATGGCCGACGAGCACCGGGGCGCCGCTGTCGGCGAGCATGTAGGTCAGGCGCCCGGCCGGATACTCCGGATCGAGCGGCAGGAACGCGCCGCCCGCCTTCCATATGGCCAGCAGCGCGACCATCATGTCCAGACCGCGCTCCAGGCACAGGCCGACCACGGTCTCCGGCCCGACGCCCCGGCCGCGCAGGTACCCGGCCATCCGTGCCGCCCGCCGGTCCAGTTCCGCGTGGGTCAGGGACGACCGGCCGAAGGTCACGGCGACCGCGTCCGGGCTGGCGGCGGCCGTCGCGGCGATCAGCTCATGGACTCCCCCGCTCGCCTCGGCGCCCGGCCCGCCCGGCCTGCCCCGCTCGCCCGGCCTCGGGGCGGTCCGCGCCCGGACCAGCTC
>JASHUI010000259.1:0-2505 GCA_030040095.1 Streptosporangiaceae bacterium
GATCCAGCGCAGGATGGCCGCGACGGCGATGACCACGAGCGCGGCCAGGGCGATCACCGCCCACCAGCCGCCCGGCACCGCCCCCTGCGTGACCTGCAGCAGGCGGAGGATCGCGCTCTCCACCCTCTCGGTGAGCGAGGGGCCGGGGTGATACATCAGCTTGGACAGCTCGCTGCGGGCCAGCTGCTCTCCTGCGCGCCGGGTGACGGCCGGGATGCCCGCCACGATCACCACGCGGGCGGGGGCGCCGGCGGGCCCTGGGCGCCGCCGGGCGGCCGCCACACGGTCTCGAACTCGTCGCCGGTCATCTGCTGGCCGGTCGCGGCGTTCTGCAGCGCCAGGTCCAGCCCCTCCTTGCGCATCCGCAGGTCGAGGTAGAGCAGAACGACGACCCCGGCGCTGACCGGCCGGCTGACGGCGCCGCCGACGATGCTGCCCACGCCGCCGATGATGATGGCCGCGACGCTGCGGCTCGCGGCCGCGCCGAAGATCCCGGCCGAGCCCCCGGCCAGCGCCTCGGCCAGGCTGAACGGGACCTGCAGCACGGTCCCCACGATCGCGACGATGATCGCGGCGAGCAGCAGGATGCCGAACACCCGCCAGAAGCTGCCCCTGACCAGCCGCCAGGAACGGCCGAGCGCGAGCGCCGGGCCCTGGCGTTCCAGCACCACGGCCGGCGCCGCCATGCTGAACATGACCGAGATCCAGACGTCCAGGCAGATCACGACGATGCCGCCGAGCACCCCGGCGACGGCGGCCAGGGCGTAGGCGTGCGCCAGCGCCAGGGCGATCACGAGTGCGGCCAGCGCGACCACCGGTCCCAGCACGCACAGCCCGTTCAGCACGATCGCGCCGAGGATGGCCGGCAGCCGCGGCAGCGCGAGCCGCCAGGCCTCGCCCATGCTCACCCGGCGGCCCAGCACGCCGCGCCCGATGACCACGGTGAGCAGGCCGGTCAGGATGATCTGGATGATGAACGCCAGCGCGACGATGGCCAGGCCCGACGGCAGGAGGACCGCGAACACGTCGAACAGCAGGTGCCCGGTCTGCGCCTGGGTCAGCGACTGCCCGGGCTGGATGTTCAGGTCGCCGATCGCCCGGCGCAACGCCAGCGAGAACGCGACCGACGCGACGCCGTAAACGGACAGCAGGATCGCGGACAGGCCCAGCGTGGCGGCGGGGTTGCGCCGGATCGAGGTGAACGCGCCGCCGAGGATCTCGCCGACGCCCATCGGGCGCAGCGGGATCCCGCCCGGCTCCGGCCCGGCCGGCGGGTAACCGCGCGTGCCGTACCCGTACCCGGGGTACTGAGGATACGGCTGGCCGGGCGGCGGGTACTGGCCCGGGCCGGGCGGCGGGTACTGGCCGTACGGCGGCTGACCGGGAGGCGGGTACTGGCCCGGGCCGGGCGGCGGGTACTGGCCGTATGGCGGCTGACCGGGAGGCGGGTACTGGCCGTACGGCGGCGAAGCCTGGCCGGGCTGGCCCGGCTGGCCGGGCGGCCCGTCCTCGGGTCCCTCGGGCGCGCCCCATGAGGGATTGTCGGACATCTCTCTCCTTGGCTGACCGAGGTGGGGCGAGGCGGGCGAACCCGGGCGACGACCGAGCCGGTGCGCCCGATGGCGCCCATACTGGCACGACCGCGGCCAGGCTGCGCAGAGTGCCCGGTAATGTCGTATAAACCTCGCGAAACACCTGCCCTCGCCGCGCCGGACGGAAGGCAGATCGCCCTGGTCGCCATTTTCGGACACAGCCGACGAGTATCGGACGTCATTCCAGATGCTGCTGCCGGACCGAAACTCGGACACTGTCCGGAACCCCCGACCCAGACTCCGCCGGCCGCGACAGAATGCGGACAGAAGTGTACATAACCGGCAGCCTGGCGGCCCGGCCCCGGGAGCGCCATTAGTGTCAAAGGACCGTCGTTGCTGTTGTTTGAGCAGCGATGACGCCATCCACACTAATGCCCGCCCTTCCGAAGCCCGCGACAACGAGGCGGCGGGGCGGGAGGGACCGGCGGGGCGGGAGGGACCGGCGGGCCAGGCGGCGGGGCGAGGAAGAACCGGCGAGCCAGGCGGCGGGGCGGGAGGGAGTGGCGGGCGAGGCGGCGGGGCGGGAGGGACTAGCGGGCGAGGCGGGGAAGGACTGGCGGGCGAGGCGGCGGGGCGTGGCGCGGAAGAGCCAGCCAGGGGCGGCCGGAGGGTCAGGGCTGGCCGCCGGCCCTCTGGCTGGCGCACACTCATGGTGTGGAGACGCCCGCGCTGCGCTGGATCGACCCGCCCGATGGGCCGGCGATCGAACTGCTGGACCAGACCAGGCTCCCGGCCGTCGAGGCCGTGATGACCTGCACGGATGTTCCGTCGCTGGTGGACGCGATCCGCCGCCTGGTGGTTCGCGGGGCGCCCCTCCTCGGGGTGGCCGGGGCGTTCGGGGTGGCGCTCGCCGCGTGCCGCGGCGATGACGTGGCGGCCGCCGCGGCCGCGATCGAGGGCGCCCGGCCGACCG
>JASHUI010000260.1:0-6840 GCA_030040095.1 Streptosporangiaceae bacterium
CCGGCCACGACGTCACCGGGCGGCGCCAGGCCCTCATCACGGGCACCCGCACCGGCCGGCCGTGCACCACATGCACCGGCACCGGCAGGCCCGGCTGCGCCGCCGGGGCACCGCGGCCGACCGTCACCTGGACCGCGGCCAGGCACCCAGCCACCAGGGCCGCCACCGCCACCAGCGCCGTCACTAACGTGCGGCGCCGCCGCCGAGGACGATTCAGCATGCGGGAGAACATCACTTACCTCCGCCGGGTACCGGGGGGCGGGCACACCGCCCGAACACCGATCTCCAGGACACGCCCGGGCCGGACGCTCACCGGGACTTGTCGATCTGCGCCCGCAGCGCGGACTGATCCGCCGCCGTAAAGGCCGTCCACATCTGCGCCGCGGACACAACGCCGCCGATCTCACTCAACGGCGCGAGCACCACATCGTCGCTGCCGCCGCTGCCGCTGGCGCTGCCGACCGTCAGCACCTCCGGCTCAGCGAACGGACTGGTGAAATCATTCGCCGCAACCGGCGTGTCGTAGGTGTAACTGGTCGCGTACCCAGCGTTGATCAGGTCGGTGTAGCCGTTCGAGCTGTTCACCAGGGTGTCCTGATCAATGATCCACAGGCTCTGGGCCGTGATCCCGCACGGCCCCAGCACGACCGTTAAGGTCGGCGCATACCAGACCGGGGTGTCGCCTATGGGTACAGCATCGGAGGCGGTGTTCCCCAGGCACTTGTCCGAGGGATCCCCGTCAGGTGCGTACTGGAACTCCACCAGCGTATCGGTGCTGTATTGCATGTCCAGCCTGGCGGACACCACCCCTGCCGAGACCGCGTTCGCGACGGTGCCCTCCGCCTCGGTAGTCCAGTCCTGGGTGGAGTCGCTGGTACTGGCCGTCGCCATGACCACGCTCGACCCCGACACCGTCAGCGCCTCACCGGAGCCCAGCGACTCGCTAGAGGGGCTGGTGCACGGGCTCCCGCAGGCGGCGGTGGACGCTCCGGCGGACCAGGTGGATAGCAGGGTGACCGGGACAACCGCCGTCACGATCAGCGCCGCTGCAGCGAGATAAACCTTGCGCCTCTTAGACATCATCATCCCCTCCGGGCCGGTCCAGGTAATTGCGGCCCTCGTCGTTCTCCCAGGGCAAAACAGGTCACGGCGCGGCCGACGATGACCACAGCTGAGCGGATAGCAGGCGCGGTATTCGCGGGTCCGCTGTATGTCAGGGCGGGGCCGTTGGTGTAACAAGGTCAGGGTGCTTACGCCGACTGGCTGGACCGCGCACGTCTAGCCGCGCCGCTGGGTTGGATGGCCAGTGTGTTCCGGTGCTGCTCATCTGCCTGGTTCGGCGAGATCTCCCTGATTGTTGCCCGCGCCGTTAACAGGCCGTTAGCATTCCGCTAGCAACAATGGCGGTTGATTGTTGGCGCTGGCCTGGCGAGGCATCCGATGGCGGTCGGCTTAGAGTTTTGCCTGCTCGGCCCACTGGTGGTGCGCCGCGATGGGCTGACCGTGTCGGTTTCGGGTGGCAAGCCGCGGGCGGTGCTGGCCGCGCTGCTACTGGCGGCCGGCGAACTGGTGACCGTCGATCAGCTGACCGAGGTGCTGTGGGCAGCCGAGCCGCCGCCGTCGGCCCGGGTGAGCGTGCAAAACCACGTCAGGCGCCTGCGGCAGGCGCTTGGCGAGGCCGGCCGGACCCGGATTGCCACCCGGCCTGGCGGTTACGTGATCCGCCTGGAGGCCGGTGAGCTGGACGTGTCCCGGTTCCAGACCTCGCTGGCCCGCGCGCAGGCGGCTGCCCGCGACCGCAGGTGGGAGCAGGCTTCGGCACAGGCGGCGGCGGCGCTGCTGCTGTGGCGAGGTGAGCCGCTCGCCGATGTCGGCTCGGAGCTGCTGAGGCAGCGGGCAGTGCCGTACCTGTCGGAGATCCGCCTGCAAGCGTGGGAAACCCGCCTGGAGGCGGAGGTGCAGCTGGGCCACCATGCCGAAGCGATCGTCGAGTTGCACCGGCTCACCGCCGCGCACCCGCTGCGCGAGCACCTGCACGCGCTGCTGATGCTGGCGCTGCAGCGGTGCGGGCGCCAGGGGGACGCGCTAGCCGCCTACCAGGCGGCCCGGCGGATCCTGATCAACGAACTGGGCGCTGAGCCGGGGCCCGGGCTGCGGCAGGCGCACCGGCAGATCCTTGCCCTTAATACGGATTCAGCCGCCGCAGCGGGTCCGGTCCGACCCGCCGACACCCAGCCGGCGGCGGTGCCCCAGCAGCTGCCGGCGGCGGTTGGATGCTTCACCGGCCGCGGCGCTGAGCTGGCCGCGTTGACTGCGCTACTTGACAGGCAGCCTGACGTTCGGGCACCGGCCGTGGTGATCTCGGCGATCGGCGGCATGGCAGGGGTCGGCAAGACGGCGCTGGCGGTGCAGTGGGCGCACCTGGTCGCGCCGCGGTTCCCGGACGGGCAGTTGTATGTGAACCTGCAGGGCTATGACCCGGATCAGCCGGTGACAACGGCGGATGCGCTGGCTGGTTTTCTTCGGTCGCTGGGCGTGCCGGGGCAGGAGATTCCCGACGAGACCGGGGAACGTGCCCGGCTGTACCGCAGCAGGCTGGCCGGCCGACGGATGCTAGTGCTGCTGGACAACACCCGTGACGCAGAGCAGGTACGGCCGCTGCTGCCCGGCGACCCGGGCTGCGTCGCGGTGGTGACCAGCCGGGACGCGCTGACCGGGCTGGTGGCCACCGACGGCGCCCGGCGGCTGGACCTGGATGTCCTCACGCAAGCGGACGCCGTCGCGCTGCTGCGGTCGCTGATCGGGCCGCGCGCCGATCAAGAGCCCGAGGCTATGGTGGCGCTGGCCGGGTTGTGCGCCCGGCTGCCGCTGGCGCTGCGGATCGCCGCCGAGCTGGCCGCCGCCCGCCCAAAGGTGCCGCTGGCCGAGCTGGTGGCCGAGTTCGAAGCGAGCCGGCTGGACGGCCTGGATGCCGGCGAGGACCGCGCCAATGTACGGGCGGTGTTCTCCTGGTCCTGCAGGCAGCTGCCCGAGGAGGTGGCCGGGGCGTTCGAGCTGATCGCCCTGCATCCCGGCGGTGACCTCGACGTGGACGCGGCCGCGGCGCTGACCGGGACCAGCACCGGGCAGGCCCGCCGGCTGCTGGTCCGGCTGCACCGGGCTAGCTTGGTCCAGGCCGCCGGTTCTGGCCGGTATGGCATGCACGACCTGCTGCGCGCGTACGCGCGCGAGCTGGCCGCCGCCCGCGACAGCGACGGCCAGTGTGAGCAGGCGCTGACCCGGCTGTTCGACTACTACCTGGCTACAGCGGCGGCGGCCATGGACATCCTGTACCCGGCCGAGGCCAACCGGCGGCCGCGCGTCGCGGAATCCGCTGCCGCTGGCCCGGCCATGCCCGGCGAGGCACACGCCCGAGCGTGGCTGGACACCGAGCAGGCGAACCTGGCTGCCGCGGCCGCCCACTGCGCTGGCAGAGGCTGGCCCCGGCACGCCACCAACCTGGCCGCCACGCTGTTCCGCTACCTGATATCGAGCGGCCACCTGCCCGAGGCGCAAACGATCTACCGCAACGCGCTGGCCGCCGCCCGCTTGTGTGGTGACCTGGCCGCAGAAGCCGGGGCGCTGAACGGCCTGGGCGGCATCGCCGTCATGAAAGGCCAGCACCGCGAGGCCGCCCGGCACTACCAGGTCGCGCTGGAAGGCTACCGCCGCTGCAGCGATCGCGCTGGCCAGGGCAGGGCCCTGCACAATCTCGGCATCACCGAGCATCAGCTGCACAGCTTCCGGTCAGCGGCTGGCTACTACCGCCAGGCCATCACGGCGTACCAGGACACTCAAGACAGCCTCGGCGCGGCGCGCGCGCTGGGAGATCTCGCCGCCACCGAGACCGAGCTAGGCTCCCTCGACCAGGCAGCTGAGCACCTCCGATGCGCCATGCTGGTGTTCCGTGCCGAGAAGGACCAGCTCAGCGAGACCGAAGCGGTGTCGCGCATGGGCGATCTGAGCCTTCGCGGCGGGCAACTCGCCCAAGCTGCCGCCTATTACCAGCAGGCTCTGACCACCAGCCGCCGCATCAATCATCCAGCCGGCGTCGCCGACGGACTACACAGCCTCGGCGAGGTCAGCCTGCGCCAGGGCGATTACCAGCAGGCGGTCGGCCACCTCTCACAGGCACTGGCGCTGTACCGGCACAACGGCGACCTGCACGGCGAGATCATAACGCTGCGCAGCCTGGCCGAGGGCCTGCGCCAAGCCGGCCAGCCCGACGCCGCCCGCGCCGAACTAGCGACAGCGCTCCAGCTGGCAGCGGACACCGGCAACACCTACCTCCAGGCAGCCGCGCATCGTGACCTCGCCGACAACCACCACGTCGTCGGCCAGGCGGAACAAGCCCGCCACCACTGGCAGCAGGCACTGGCCCTGTACACGCAGCTCGGTGCCCTCGAGGCAGACCAGGTCCGGTCCCGGCTCACAAACCAAGAGGCGAAAGCACAACACTGACCCAAAATGGCACTGCCAGGCATTGGCCGATTTTGCACGGCACCGGCAGCCGTGGGGATCACGGCGACGGCAGCAGTAGCAATCGGCGCAGTCGACCCAACAGGCGCGATGACGGGCCTGCTCTCCGGTGCCTCAGCCCTGTTCAGCGCCGGGGTCGCCGTTGCCGGGCATCGCGCCGACCGCAAAGCCGGCCGGCAAACCTGCCTTCGCCCTAGTCTTGGGCGACGGCCTGCCATCCCCCCGGCTAACCAGGCAGAAGGCTGTCCGGTTCATCTCCGCCGTGATGAGTAATGGGGCGGGCCCGCCTGGGCAGCGCCTCAGCGGGCCGCGCCGCTTTCACCAGCGGGTCGCCGCCCGCCTCCCGGACCGCCACATACCGGGCGACCGTCTTCGCGTCACACCCGGCCAGCTGCGCCGCCGACCAGGCCGTCCCCGTAAGGTCAAACGCCTCGAAAATCTCCATGATCTCCCTGCCAGACTTGGTCACAGGTCCCTCCGGACACTGATGGGTAAGGCGAATCACCTCGAACCCATCCACACCGGAGGGACCACCAGCATCACGACACGCCGGACACCGGCAGAGAAGACGGCCAGCAACCTGGACCTTCAATGGCCGCAGGACTGGAGAAACGATGACCGCGAACCTGGAGCTAACTGACCGCACACCCGTATTTTTTCGTGGCCGCTAGCAGATCTGCTTGGCCACCGGCACGTCGCGGTCACGGGCCAGGATCGCGGCGCCGGCGGTCGGGCCGCCGCCGCCATGACGGCGATGCGGGACGGGTCGACTCCGAGGTCCGTGGCGTGGCCGGCGAGCCAGGTGAGCCCGCTGAAGACGTCTTCGGCCAGGCTTACCGGGCTGGTCGCTTCGGGGGCGAGCCGGAGTTCGACGGACAGGAACGGCACGCCGGTTTCGGCGGCGTACCAGGAGACGACTTCGTCGTAGAGGTCGACGCTGCCGGCGAGCATTCCGCCGCCGTGGGTGTAGACCACCGCGGGTCCCGGTGCGGCGCTGGCGGTGGTGTACCAGCGCAGCTCGATCTCGCCCTGGCCGTCGCTGGCCGGGGTGCTGAAGGAGGCTGTCCTCACCCCTGACGAGGGCGGGGTGATAGTGGCCATGTAGGCCAGACCAGCAGTAGCGGCTGCCCGCACCGCTCGCCAGTCGCCGCGCGCAGGGGACGTGGCCTCGGCCACTCGCGCGGCCGGGGCAGCCATGGCCGGTACCAGCTCAGGGTCGAGTTCGTAGCTCATGCTTGTCTCCGGTGATTCGGTAGAGCTGCTGGCTGACACCGGCCATTTCGGGTCAGTACCGCGATGGCTGGCTGCCGCCCGCGACGAGGCCAGGTGAGTGCGCCGTCGCGGGCGCTGCCGTCTCCAGGGATCCGCTCAGCCGGGGGGCTGGCCGGGTCGCAGGTCAGGCCCTACGCCGTCGTGATCGTGCCGTCCCACTCGCCGCCGGCCGGGACCGACGCGTGCTGGTGAACCAGTTCCCAGCCGTTCTCCCGCCGTTCGAAGCAGTCGGTCTGCCGCGCCATGACATGCCTGGTGCCGCCGCTCTTGAGCACAATGTTCGTGCTCTGCACCGTGCAGACGATGCCCATGTCCCCGTTGACCCTCGCGTCCAGTTCGAGGATGTCGACCTTGCAGGACTCGAAGTTCGCGAAGGTGTCGTCGAACAGCTTCCTGGCCGGCGCGACACCCCGCGACGCGAACGGGGGAATGTCAAACCACAGCACGTCCGGCGCCCAGTGCCGGGTGCTCTGCGCACCGCTCATCGACTCCGCCATCTCCCGGACGATGGAAATGATGGCTTCCTTGTCCTGCTCTGCCGTCGTCATGGCACTGCTCCCTTTCCTCTCGCGGCCCGCACTGGCCGCTACCAAAGAGCCTGAAGCGTGCCATCAGGGGAGGTGCAACACCCGGCCAGGCGGTTGTATCTCCCCTCAGGGGGAGATCTCATACTTGGGGGATGCCGTCAGCACTGGCCATCGGGGACTTCTCCCGGGCGACGCACCTGAACATCAAGGCGCTGCGCCACTACCACCGCATCGGCCTGCTCGAACCGGCTGAGGTCGACCCATTCACCGGGCACCGCCGCTACACCACCGACCAGATCCCCACCGCCCAGGTGATCCGCCGGTTCAGGGCGCTGGATATGCCTCTCGAAGAGATCCACGCGGTCATCACCACCGCCGACCCAGGTGCCCGCATCGCGTCGGCTCCGGTCCTAGAGGTGGCCTTAATCGCCTGCGGCGCAGCGGCCAGCGGCTCATGAGCTGCTGATCTGCGCCGCCCGTGACATCGAGCCACACGGCCCGCCGGTCGACAGGGCCTGGCTAG
>JASHUI010000261.1:0-7542 GCA_030040095.1 Streptosporangiaceae bacterium
GGACGGGCCCGAGCCGTTGCGTTCAGGCATACTTCGACGGTAACGCAACTATTCTTCGGCCAGGATCGAAGCATGAGTGAAACCGACAATCCGGCTCAAGCCGTTGTGGATAGCGTGGACCGCTGCCTGGAACTGGCCGCGACCTGGCACGCCTGGGACGGCCGCCCGATCGCGAGGATCATCGAGGGCGAGTCCAGCACCTGGACGCCGCACAAGGCGCTGCGCCGCATCGCCGACCATCTGGTTGACCACCTGCACGAGGTCGAGGCGTTGCTGGCGGGCGCCTCGCCGGTCCCGGACGAGTGGCACGGGCGGCTGGTGACCATGGACTGCGACTGGTCCCGGTTCACCGAGCTCGACCTCGACGAGGCCCGGTCCCGGCTGCGCCGGCTGGCCCGGTGCTACCTGCTCCGCTACGAGACCGCGGGTCCCGAGGCGTGGGACGCGTTCCGGGCCGAGGCCTGGACGCTGCGGGAGATCGCCGAGCACGTGTCGAACGTGATCTTCTACGCGGAGCAGGTCGGGCGATTGGACGTGATGTCGGAATGGGGCAGTTAACGCCCTGGTTGCGCGATTATCGCGGCACCGCCCGGGGCTGGCGCGGCGTCGGTTGCGGCCCCGGTGAGTTTGCGGGCCGGACAGGATCGGCTACAGTTCTGAAACGCACGCCGGCGCGGCCGACGTGCGGGCCCCGTGGGGCCATGCGGACGTGGCTCAGCTGGTAGAGCATCACCTTGCCAAGGTGAGGGTCGCGGGTTCGAATCCCGTCGTCCGCTCGGAGGTGCCGGAAGCCGTCCCGTGAGCCGACGGTCCGCACGGCTCTTCGGTACCGGCGCGGGCTCCCCGGGGGCTCGTAGCGGCGGAATGGCCGAGTGGCTTAGGCAAGGGCCTGCAAAGCCCTGTACGCGGGTTCGATTCCCGCTTCCGCCTCCCGGGCGGTTAGCTCAGCGGGAGAGCGCTTCCCTGACACGGAAGAGGTCACAAGTTCAAATCTTGTACCGCCCACCAGCTCAGAGGCCATGGCGACCGCACGGAAGTCATGGCCTTCCGCTTCTGAGTAACTAAGTGAGTAACTACGCATCGGTGTCCCGCCTGGGGATCAGCTGATCCACGGTCGTCCCGATGTGGCCGACGAGGCGGGCGATCTTCTCGATGGGGACACCCGCGTCCGACATCAGCGAGACGAAGCTGTGCCGTAGCTCGCGCGGCGTCCAGTCGGCGGCGTTGAGACCCGCCGCCGTGGCAACCGTGCGAAACGACCGCCGGACGTTCCCCGGGTTGAGTGCGGTGCCGGTGCGTGAGGCGAATACGAGGTCGTGGTCGCGGTGGACGCGAAGCGCGTTGACGCAGGGCTGGGGCAGCTCGAGAGTGCGGCGTGATTTCCTGGTCTTGGTGTCGCCGCCAGCTCGGACAGAGCGCCAGACCATGATGACCGGCGGGGTTGCCTCGAAGTCGACATGTGACCAGGTGAGAGCGCGCAGTTCCTCGGCCCGGGCGCCAGTGAGCAGCGAGACGACGATGTATGCGTGAAGTGACGTGCGCTCAGCCATGGCGGGGTCCCTTCAGCACGGTGAACACTGCATGGCCGCCCTTGCCCTCGGCGATGAACACCCGCCGCTTCCCGAACCGCAGGTCACAAAGCCGCGGCCCCGCCACCTCACAGCGGCCCAGCCCGCCCGCCGCCTTCAGTAGGTGTGATCGAATGCGAGATCCGAGGGAACAAATGCAACATTAAAGAAGTCGGCAAAGGAGAATGAATTACAAATGGAGATTCGGTGATTTGATGTGCTACCTGCCAGCCAGAAGAACGTTATTAAGAAGAGCATGCAACGGAGACGCCGGACGTCACGTCGAGAGTTCGCTCAGCGGCACCTGGCACCAACACTTGGGTCAGATCAGCCTGCCATGACTGGCGAGTGCCAGCAGCAGAACGATCGCTAGAGCCATGTAGAGCGCAGCACTTATCAGCTCAACCAGCATTCTCACGAGCATCCCCACCACACGACTCAGCATCGGTAGTGCTATGAGCGCCATAAGAAAGTAGATGGGAGTCATCGCCGTATCCACCTCCTTCCGAACCTGCATCCAGGCTGCGGCTGGTCGCGGATAGGCACCATACGTCTCAGGGCACACGAAGGTCACATAATCCTTATGTGAGAGCCGGGTAGGATAACAGGGTCGCTCAGGGGGCAGGTAGGTCATATGGCCTCCAAGATTGGTCTGCGATGTAGGCGACCGTTCTGGCGGTGCCACCACAGGGGGCGGGAGGGGCCGTGACCGAGCAGCAAGGGGTGAGCTTTGCGGACCTGCTGAGGCAGTTGCGGACTGATGCCGGGCTAACCCAGGAGCAGTTGGCTGATGCGGCGCACCTGAGCCCGCGGTCCATCAGCGACCTAGAGCGCGGGATCCATCAGACGTCACGCAAAGACACAGCGCGTCTGCTGGCCGATGCGCTCGGTCTGGTGGGTGCGGCCCGGACCAGGTTCGAAGCGGTCGCGCTGGGTCGCCTCGGCAACGCTGTTGAACCGCGGAGAGCGTCCCATCTGCTCGCACGTTCCATCGCTGCGACGACGCCTACGCTTCCGCATGACGTCCGGAGCTTCACTGGCCGTGAGCCTGACCTAACGCGGCTGATGAAGGCGGTGACGAAAGACGGCGGCGTGGTGGGGATCTACGCGATCGATGGGATGGCAGGCGTGGGCAAGAGCGCCTTCGCGGTACACGCCGCCCATGAGTTGAAACATCTGTTCCCCGACGGCCAGATCTTTCTGTCTCTGCACGCTCATACCGCCGGGCAGCGGCCTGTGGATCCGAACGACGCGCTGGCTAGCCTGCTGCTGTCCGCCAGGGTCCCAGCCGACCAGATTCCCCCTGGGCTGTCCGAGCGCGCTGAGCGCTGGCGCGCTCACCTAGACGGCAAACAAATGTTGCTCGTGCTGGACGATGCGGCTGGGCACGCGCAGGTTCGCCCTCTGCTGCCGGGCACCCCAGGAAGCCTCGTCCTCATAACCAGCCGACGGCACCTTACCGCACTTGATGACGCCATCTCGATCTGCTTGGATACGCTTCTGCCGGACGAGGCCGCTGCGCTTTTCATCCAGTTGGCCGGCCGACCCGGGTTCGACGTGGCAGATCCAGAGGTCGGAAAGATAACCCAGCTGTGCGGCTATCTGCCCCTAGCCATCGCAATGCTGGCCCGGCAGTTTCATCATCATCCTAAGTGGACGATAACGGGGCTAGCGAACGACCTAGTCGCTGCACGTGATCGCCTGGAGCTGATGCACGCCGAGAACTTGTCGGTCGCCGCTGCCTTCGACATGTCCTACCAGGATATCTCCCATGACCTGCAACGACTGTTCCGTCGGCTCGGCCTCCACCCTGGCACCGACATCGATCCCTACGCTGCCGCCGCGCTTGATGACATCAGCCCGTTCGCGGCCCGCCTCCGTCTAAACAACCTTTTCGATCAGCACCTGATCGCCGAGCCAGCCAGTGGCCGCTATCGAATGCATGACCTGATCCGCCAGCATGCCCGCGCGCTGGCGGCGAACGATAACACCGAGGCTTGCGAGGCGGCGGTCGGAAGGCTGATCGATTACTACGTGAACGCTGCCGCCTCCGTCGGCCGCCATTTCAACCGGGGCGTTCCGCGCGTCGACGACTCGGCAGTCCCGCTGCCGCATGTGGCGAATCTTGAAGAGGCGGCCGAATGGCTGGAGGCTGAGCGAGCCAACATGCACGCAGTCGTCGATCTCGCTGCTTTGCGAAAGCAGCCGGACCCTGGCATCAAGATCGCCACCTCGATGAGTGGATTCCTGCGTACTCGCGGGCACTGGACGCAAATGCAGGTCCTGCACCTCACAGCCCTGGAGGCGGCTCGCGAGGCCGGTGACCGGACAGGCGAGGTCGGCACCCTCACCAACCTGGGCATCGCTCAGCGCCTTATCGGCCGCTACAAGGCCGCAGCCGGTACCCTGGCCCGCGCCCTTGAACTGTGCACCGAACTCGAAGACAAGCAGCAAGGGCAGGCTAATACACTCGTGCCTCTTGGCATAGTGCACCGGCTGTCCGTGGACTTCCCAACTGCTGGCGCCACCCTGGCCAAGGCGCTTGAGCTGTACAAGAGCCTGGGCGACAAGCTAGGCCAGGCCGATGCCCTCAATGAACTCGGTTGCGTCGAGCGACTTAGCGGTGACCATCCCGCCGCCTTAGCCAGTCACAATCTAGCTCTCACGCTGTACCGCGAACTCGGCGATCCGCTCGGGCAGGCCGAGGCGCTCCGCTACCTCGGCCGGGTGCATCAAGAATCCGGCGACTTCGCGGCGGCCAAGTCCAACTATGCAACGGCGCTCGAGCTCTACCGCGGCCTGAAGGACAGGCTCGGCCAGGCTCATACTCTCAACTACCTAGGAATCGCACAGCATCTGTCCAATGAGTACTTGGCCGCAGAGGCAACCATGACCGGGGCGCTTGAGCTATACCGCGCCCTGGGTCATCGCCTCGGCCAGGCTGAGGTCCTGAATAATCTCGGCGAGCTACATTCTGTCTCCGACCCCGAGCGAACCCGTGTCCATCACGAGCAGGCGCTCGGCATCGCCCGCAGCATCACTGCGCTGCTCGAAGAGGCGCGAGCTCTAGAAGGGATCGGCAGCAGAGCGCTTCATGATCCGTACTTCCCGGGTGACGGTGCATACCTGCGCCAAGCGCTTGAGATCTACGAACGGATCGGATCTCCGAATGCCGCTCGGGTCCACCGGGCGCTCCTTCGTCACGGGCTATAAGGATTGGCCGCGAACCTTCGCATAACACCGGTAGTCGACATTGGAAGGCGAGCGCGGCGACATTCCGGACGTGCGGGATAGCAAGCTCCTGCTAAAGACCTTGATCGTCAGATTGTTTCGCCCGAGCCCGCATGGCGTCGTGGGCCGCAGGAGTGTCTGAGCCGCTCGGTTGCTGTGATCTGGCATCGATTCTCCGCTGGGACGCCAAAGCGGCCGCCGCAAGGCCCGGTCAGCGCCGTCCGGCGGGCGCGAGCAGGCTGAGGGCGCGGGTGACGGCCTCGCTGTCGAAGATCAGTGTCACGATGCAGGGGAGAAGTGCCAGGCACCTGGTACAGCACGTAGAGCGGCGTCATGCACCCGGGCATCAGCCTGCCACCGGGCTGCGGTGCCGCGTGCTGCCCCGATGATGGGTGCGGCGCTGCTGTAGCTGGGTGTACACCGGAATCGCATTCATCCGGGTCGGCTGCCCCGCGCTCTGCTCGCGTGATCAACGAGTACGAGCGGATGCCGGCGATGTTCGCCGAGCTGTACCCGGACGTCGCCGTCCCCAAGGCCGCATGGACGTGGATAGAGTCCGGCCGGTACCGCATGCTGCGCCACCAGCGCCCGCCGTCCGCTGTCGACCGCCGCACGGCACCTTCCCGACCTGCGGGAACGCGCCATCCGCGATGTCCCGCCGATCGCCTGAGCCCGACGGGCGGCCGATTGGCCAGCGGGCCAGCTCTGCTTTATCGCGATGGATTCGGGTTCGTCTGGCCGAGGTCAAGCCCAGTTAGTGCTCAGGTTTGACCGTGTTATTCCACCGTTCATTATTTCGAGCCTGCCTTGTCACGGGCAGACCTTAGCGTCCGCTCATGACTTCTTCACGCATCACGCCTGAACAAGCACGTCGCTTGAGCGCCGCGGAGCAACACGAGTGGTTCCGTCGTGTTACGTCGCGCCGCTCCCTGTTGCGGGGCGGCGCCATTGGCGTCGGCGCCGCAATCGCCGGGCCAGTGCTCCTGACTGGCACCGCGGACGCGAGCCCGAAGCTGGTAGCTGCCCGCACGGCGACGCCGATGCTGCTCACCAGCGCGGACCTTCCGAGCGGCAGCGCAATCGCGCCCATCGGCCGGCACATCGCCTATGGTGCCGACCCGACGACCCAAATGGCCGTCGGATGGCAGGTCAAGGCGCCGGTGAACAATCCGTTCATCCGGATCGGGCCATCGCCGAACGACCTGGGCGGCCAGATCCCCGCCGAGGTACGCACGGTCACCACGCCAGCCAGCATCTGGAACACCTCGACGGCGGAACCGGACGACTCGATCCCGCCGTCGCTGGCATCCGCCACGATCGAGCAGTACTACCTGCATGCCACCCTCACCGGCCTGCAGCCCGGCCAGACCTACTACTACAGCGTCGGGCACCAGGGCTGGGACTTCTCCGGTGACGTCTCGGCTCTGGGCACCTTCACCACCGCGCCGGTCGGCCGCGTCCCGTTCCGGTTCACCGCCTTCGGCGACCAGGCCTGGTCGTACGACTCGGTCGGCACCACGACGCAGGTCCGCACCCAGAACCCAGCGTTCCACCTGCACGCCGGTGACATTTCCTACGCGGAGAACGGCGGCGACGGGCTGCTCACCGACCAGTACGACCCGAGGGTCTGGGACAGCTGGTTCAACATGGTCGAGCCCGCGGCCGGCAACTTGCCGTGGCAGGTCGCGATAGGCAACCACGAGATGGAGGTCTGGTACTCGCCGGACACCTACGGCGCCATCTACTCGAGGTTCGACTTCCCCGGCCAGGTCAGCAGCTCCACGCCGCCGGTCTACTACTCATTCACGTATGGCAACGTGGGCATCATCAGCCTCGACGCCAACGACGTCTCCTTCGAGATCCCGGCCAACCTCGGCTACTCCGGCGGCGCCCAGGTCGCCTGGCTGAAGAGCACGCTCGCGTCGCTGCGGGCGAACCCCGCGATCGACTTCATCGTCGCCTACTTCCACCACTGCGCGTACAGCACCTGCTCGACCCATGGCTGCGAAGGCGGCGTCGACCAGTACTTCGTGCCGCTGTTCGACCAGTACACCGTCGACCTGGTGATCAACGGGCACAATCACATCTACGAGCGCACCGACCCCATCATCGGCGGGTCCTCCACCCAGGAGGCGCCCATCGGGACGGTGCTGAACAACGGCGGGTCCTCGCCCGCCGGCACGACCTACATCACCGCCGGCGGCGGGGGCAAGAGCCTGTACAAGTTCGACGGCAACTCTGTGAGCCCGGGCCTGGTGCCCGACAGCTACCTGGGCAACGTCAACAATGACAGCGCGGTCCCGACCTACATCAACTCCACGCCGACCGGCGGCATCACCAACGAGACCGTCAACTGGTCGCGCGTCCGCTACACGGGCTACTGCCTGCTCGTGATCGACAGTGTGCCAGGCTTTGGCCCGGGCAACTCGGCACTCAAGATCACCGGGCTGGCCGAGGACGGAACCGAGCTGGATTACCTGGAGATCGTCAGGTAACGATCACCAGCTCGCCGTCGTGGCGTGGCCGTCGCACAGCGCAGCCACGCACAGCGGCCTGGCGGGCGGGGCATCGCGCTGGCTGCCCCGCCCGCCGGGCCGCAGCTACCGCGGGCAGCGTTCGCTGAAGCGGGCGCAGGTCAGTAAGCACCCGATACTGGTGAGATGGCGACCGTCCTGGAAACACCGCGACTGACCATCCGCCAGTTCACCGAGGACGACGTAGACAACCTGTTCAGCCTGAACAG
>JASHUI010000262.1:0-8534 GCA_030040095.1 Streptosporangiaceae bacterium
TGGCCGGCCAGCGCGGCGGCCGCGTTGTAGACGTTGTGCATCCCGGGCAGCGGCACCCACAGCGGGTAGGTCCCGGCGGCCGTCTCGACGGTGATCTCGGAGCCTGCCCCCGACGGCCGGACCTCGGTCACCGCGACGTCCAGGCCGGGCCGGGCGTTCCCGCACTGCGGACACCGGTAGTCCCCCAGGTGGGAGAGGTGGACGACCCGGTAACTCAGCAGGTGCTGGCAGCGCACGCAGCGGATGGAGTCCGCCGCGTGCTCGGGCTCGCGCGGGCCGGCCGCCCCGCCGGCGATGCCGAAGTACAGGCGGCGGGCGGCCGCATCCGGGGCCAGGCTGGCCACCAGGGGATCGTCGCCGTTGAGCACCGCGGTGGCCGACGCGGGCAGCGTCTCGATGACGGCTTCCAGCTTCCTGGCCATCGAGTACAGCTCGCCGAAGCGGTCCAGCTGATCGCGGAAGATGTTCGTGATCAGGAACGTGTCCGGCCGCACCTCGGGGGCCACCAGCCGGACGGTCGCCTCGTCGACCTCGAGCAGGAACATCTGCGCGTCCATCCGTCCCAGCAGGTCGCTCTCCCGCACCGCCGCCGCGGTCACCCCCTGCAGCAGGTTGGAGCCGGACCGGTTCTGGCTCACCCGCAGCCCCCCGGCCTGGGCCAGGGCCGCGAGCATGCGGCAGGTCGTCGTCTTGCCGTTGCTCCCGGTGACGATCACCTTGCGGGCGCTGCTCGCGGCCGCGGCCTTCTGCAGGACCCGGGGATCGATCCGGCGGGCCACCAGGCCGGGGAAGCTCGTCCCGCCGCCGACACCCAGCACCCGGGCCGCGGTTCCCGCCGCCTTCCCGCCGGCCAGCGCCAGCGTGAGCCGGGCCCGCTCCGATGGGGTGATCAGCGTCTTGTACGCCCCGGTACCCGCTGAATCGGGGCTCGTCGCCGGATCCCGGTCGTCGGCTACCGTGCGCACGTGGCGTCCTTCCCGGCCCTGGCCCGCCCGGCATCGAGGACGGCCTCCACGATGGCCCGCACGTGCCCCTCGTCGAGGGCGTAGTGCAGGGCACAGGAGCGCAGGGCGAAGCGGCCGCCGACGTCCGTCCCGGCCAGGAACGCCCGCCCGCCGACCTGGAGGTCCTCCATGATCGCCTGGTTCAGCGGGTTCAGGCGGGGGTCGTCGCCGCGCAGGCCGGCCGGCACGTAGCGGAAGCACACCGCGGTCAGCGGCCCGGTCGCCACCAGTTCGAGGTCAGGACGGGCGTCGATGACCTCTTCCAGGTACCGGGCCAGGTCGATGTGCCGCCGGACGTGATCGGCCAGCCCGGCCCTTCCGGCCTGCTGGATGTTCCAGAGCGCCTTGAGCGCCCGTCCGGAGTCGCGGGTCTGCTCGGCGCTGCGGTGGGAGTACCAGACCTCGCCGGCGAACCCCTGGCCCGGCGTCAGGCTGAGGTAGGAGGGGATGAGCTTGTAGGTGTCCTGCAGCAACGGCCCCTCCCGCACCATGGCGCAGCTGCAGCCGATGGCCACCGCCAGCCACTTGTGCGGGTCGAGCGCCACCGAGTCGGCGCGCTCCAGGCCCGCGTACCAGTGCGCCAGGCGGGGGTCGAGCACCCCGAAGCCGCCGTAGGCGCCGTCCACGTGCAGCCAGAGACCCTCCTGACGGCAGAAGTCGGACAGATCGCCGATCGGGTCGACGGCTCCGGTCTTGACGGTCCCGGCGGTGGCCGCGACCAGGAAGGGGCGATGGCCGGACCGGCGGTCGGCCGCGACCGCCGCCCGCAGCGAGGCCAGGTCCATGCGGAAGTCCCGGCCGGCCATGACCTTGCGTGGGGCGCCGAGACCGAGCGTGAAGGCGGCCTTCTCCAGGCAGGAATGCCCCTCGGCCGACATGTACATGGTGAGCCGGGGACGCCCGTGCAAGCCGTCGGTCCGCACGTCCCAGCCGCCCGCGTGTGCCCCCCAGTACCTGGCCACCTCGAGGCAATGCCGGTTCGCGTCCGACCCGCCGCCGAGAAGAACCCCGTCGCTGCCGTCGCGCGGGAAACCGATGAGCTCCATCAGCCAGCGGACGACCGTTTGCTCCACGTAGATCGCGGCATAATTGCCGCCCGCGCCGCTGGTGTTCGTCACCGCCGACGCGAATGCCGCGAGCATGCTCAGGCTGGATGCCGCCGGGTCGACGAAAGCCGCGAAACACGGATGATTCTGGCCCCGGCCGTATGGCAGCACCAGCCGGAGAAAGCCCTCGACGACATCCGCGGGAGCCGTGCGGCCGGCCGGAATCTCCATTTTCTCCAGTTCTTGCCGCACTTCCTCGGGCAGGGGGCGGTACACCGGCTCCCGCGGCAGTTTGTCCAGGTAAGCGGCCAGCGTGTCGACCAGCCTGTGGCCCACGCCCCGGAAGGTCTCCCCGTCCATAGAGAAAGGCGAGGGAACGGCGGCGTAGCCCGCGGTGCCAGAAGGGACAGGCAGTCCCATGGAGGCGAACTCCTCTCGGTACGAGAATGCTGTAACGCGTGTCAGCGACCATTCCCGCCGCTTGCGGCGGCAAACGGCTAGGCCTATTAACGACTTTGCAAATGCCCGTAATGAATGGCTAATGAGCGGCCCGCCGCGGCGCGCTTCGCGAGGTTTATGCAATGCCCGGGATGGTTTTGTCTCGCGGGCCGGCCGGGCGGGGCTGCGGCGGGCGCCGGCCCGGCTGGGATACTGCGCGCATGGAGAAGTTCTCACTGGAAGCCATCGCCAGGGCCCAGGCCAAGCTGGCGGCCGCCGCCGCGAGCGGACGCAGCGCCGAGACCGTGTACGGCGGGCACGAGCACGCGCTGCGCCAGACGGTGCTGGCCCTGACCGCGGGCTCATCCCTGAACGAGCACGAGAGTCCCGGCGAGGCCACGGTCCAGGTCCTGCACGGCCGGGTCCGGCTGACGGCGGGGGAGGTGACCTGGGAGGGCCGGTCCGGCGACCTGCTCATCGTGCCGGACGCCCGGCACGCGCTGGAGGCCGTCGAGGACTCGGCGATCCTGCTGACGGTCAGCAAGACCCTGGCCGGCCGTCCCTGACGCCGGCCGGGCGCGCGGGCCGGATCAGGCGGCGGCCGATCGCGCGGCGAAGACCGCGACCGTGGTGTACCGCACCGTGACGCTGCCCCCGAGCGCGTCGATGGCGGCCCCGACGCCCGCCAGCACCTGCGCCAGCTTGTCCGGCGGCGCCTGGGTGAGGGTGCCGGTCGTCGGCAGGACGTCCAGCCATTCGTCGCGGGTGTAGGCCTGCTCCCAGCCGGCCTGCCACTGCTCCGGCTCGCCGAACCCGCCCGCCTTCCTGATCCCGTCGCCCGCCCTGGCGGTGAACACCGAATACGCGCCGCCCGGGGCGGCCGGCGCCGGCGCGGCCTGGCGGCTGAACGGCGAGTCGGGCAGCGCCTGGCGGTAGGCCGCGGCAAAGGCCTCCGCCACCTCGGGCGGCGGCTGGAACACGTTCCAGAACAGGACCAGTTGCCCGCCGGGGCGCAGCACCGAGGCGGCCTTGGCGGCTCCGGCGACCGGGTCCACCCAGTGCCAGGCCTGCCCGGCGACGACCGCGTCGAACCGCCGGCCCGCGGGGTCCCAGGCCTCGAACGTCGCCGCCTCGACCTCGATCCCGGTCCGGCGGGCGAACTCGGCCATGCGCGCGTCGGGCTCGACCCCGAGCACGTGGCAGCCGGCCGCCCGGAACTGGCGGGCCGCTATGCCGGTACCGCAGCCGACGTCGAGCAGGTCGCGGCCGGGACTGGCGGCGACGACGCGGTCCACGAGCCCGGCCGGGTACCTGGGCCTGGCCCTGTCGTAGCGTTCAGGATCAATGCCGAATGATTCGGCGACCTGGCGGTAGGTATGGGACTCGGGCGCGGGGTGGGGCACGCCCGCCGCCGGTATCGTGGGCATCCGCCCACCGTAGCGGGTCGGCCCCCGGCTGGGGTTACGGCAGGATGTCCAGGTACTCGCCGAGGTCCCAGTCCGAGACGGTGGCGCAGTAGCGCTCCCACTCGTCGGTCTTGTAGTGGCGGAAGACCCGGTACATCTCGCCCGGCAGCGCTTCCTTGATCACCTCGTCCCCGGCCAGCGCGGCCAGGGCCTCGCCGAGCGTCATCGGGACCTTCCTGACCTCCTTGCCGCCCGCGATGGCGTCGTAGATGTTGCGGTCCTCCGGCGGCCCGGGGTCCACGCCGCGCCGGATCCCGTCGCCCATGGCCATGATCATTGCCGCGAACGAGAGGTACGGGTTGACGGCCGAGTCCACGGACCGGTATTCGAACCGGCCCGGGGCGCTGACCCGCAGGGCCGTGGTCCGGTTCTGGAACCCCCAGTCGGCGTACAGCGGGGCCCAGAAGCCGGTGTCCCAGAACCGCCGGTAGGAGTTCACGGTCGGCGCGGTGATGCAGGTGAGCGCGCCGAGGTGGTCCAGGATCCCGCCGATCGCGTTCAGCCCGAGCTTGCTCGGCATCCGCGGGTTGCCGGTGTCGGGCAGGAACATGTTCTCCTCGCCCTGCCACAGCGAGATGTTGTGGTGGCAGCCGTTCGCCGAAACGCCCATGAACGGCTTGGGCATGAAGCACGGGAACGCGCCCAGCTCGCGGCCCACCTGGCGGCAGATCTGGCGGTAGGTGGTGAGCCGGTCGGCGGTGCGCTCGGCCCGGTCGAACATCCAGTTGAGCTCGAGCTGGCCGGGCGCGTCCTCGTGGTCGCCCTGGATCATGTCCAGGCCCATGGCCTTGCCGTACTCCATCACCTTGTGGATCAGCGGCTGCAGCTCGGCGAACTGGTCGATGTGGTAGCAGTACGGCTTGGTCTTGCCGTCGACCGAGGGCGTGCCGTCCGGGTTGAGCTTCAGCCACATCATCTCCGGCTCGGTGCCGGCCCGCAGGTGCAGCCCGGTCTCGGCCTCGAACGCCTCGTGGATCCGGCGCAGGTTGCCGCGGCAGTCGGAGGTCAGGTAGCCGCCCGGGTCGGCCTCCTCCTCGCGGTTGCGGAACAGCGTGCAGAACACCCGGGCCGTCTTGGGGTCCCAGGGGAGCTGGCAGAACGTTTCCACGTCGGGCAGGCCGACGAGCTCGGACGCCTCCGGGCCGTACCCGATGTACTGGCCGTGCCGGTCGGTGAACAGGTTGGCCGTGGCGCCGTAGACGAGCTGGAAGCCGCGGTCCGCCATCCGCTCCCAGTGGTCGGCCGGCGCGCCTTTGCCCATGATCCGGCCGGTGACCGAGACGAACTGGTAGTAGACATAGGTGATGCCCTTGGCGTCGATCTCGGCCCGGACCCGCCGCACCGCCTCGCCGCGACCGTCCGAGCTGGCGAACCTTTCAAGATCGGTACTCACGAGGCCTCCCCGGCGGTGGCCGACAGCGCGGATCACGATTTACGGACAGTAAACCGCGTATCATGAGGTGAGACAACCGGGGGAGGGCGCAGACACAGAGAGCGGTGACGCCGGTGACGGACTCGGAGGATGACGACGCCGAGGCCAGCCGGGCCGGGGCGCTGGAGGAGGCGCTCGGCGCGGTCATCGCCGAGCGGGTGCGGGAGTTCCGGCTCGTGCTCGGGCTCACCGTGGGCCAGCTGGCGGAGCTGACCGGCCTGTCCAAGGGAATGCTCTCGAAGATAGAGAACGCGCAGGCCTCACCGAGCCTGGCCACCCTGGCCCGGCTGGCTCAGGCGCTGAAGGTCCCGGTCACCGCGTTCTTCCGGGGACGGGGGCTCAACGAGGAACAGGACGTCCTGGTGGTGAAGGCCGGCCGCGGCCTGGACATGCAGCACAAGAACTCGGGACCCGGCCACCGCTACCAGACGTTCGGCAGCATGCGCGCGCCGCACAACTCGCTGGAGTCGCTGCTGGTCACGCTGACCGAGCGGGCCACGTTCTCGCTCTACCAGCACCCCGGCACCGAGCTGATCTACATGATCTCCGGGCGGATGGAATACCTCTACGGCAGCTCCCGCTACCTGCTGGAGCCCGGCGACGCCATGCAGTTCGTGGGGGAGGTGCCGCACCGGCCGAACGCGCTGGTCGAGCTGCCGATCCAGTTCATCTCGGTCAAGTCGATCCAGCCTGCCGGCTGAGCGCGTGGTTTCTTTAGAGTGGACCTAGATTCCTGTCAGTCGGCGGCGACCGCCGCCTCCTGGTAGAGCAGGGCCATCTGCTCGGCCGACGGCATCTTGGGCACGTCCTCGCGGAACGTCACGCGCGAGGAGTCCTGCACCAGCCGCCGGTAGAAGAACAGGACCACCGAGCCGACCAGCACCCCGACGCCGATGCCCATGTCGGTCCAGGTCCCGTAGCCGGTCAGGGTCGGGTTGGTGATGCCGAAGATCACCAGCACGGTGTTGAACACGACCAGCACCGCGGCGATCCCGACCCAGACCGGGCCCACCCTGATCGGGCGGGGCCAGTGCGGCCGGTCCCGCCGCAGCAGCAGGAAGCCGCTCAGCGCGAACACGTGGGACAGCACGTACCCGATGTTGCTGAGGTAGAGGATGGCCAGGTTGTTGGCGATCAGCAGGACCAGCAGCACGTTGACGACCAGGTCGACCGTCATGGCGCGGGCCGGGACCCGGTAGCGGTTCAGGTGGTACAGCTGCTTGATCGTCATGTCGTCGCGGGCGATCCCGTACAGGGCCCGCGACCCGTCGGCCGTCGATGAGATCATCGACAGGAACAGGCTGCCGATGAGCAGCACGATGATGATCCCGGCCGGGCCGCCGCCGACGATCTTGGCGAGGTCGGTCACGTAGAACTCGCCGCTGGCCGTGGCCGCGCTCGGCGCGCCGGCCACCCCGCCGATGCCCAGCGGGAAGAGCAGGAACACCAGCAGCGTGAACATCGCCGCCGACCGCAACGCCATCGTGGTATCCGGACGGGTGTCGTGGTACTCGGGCGCGAACGTCGCGCATATCTCGGCCGTGTACGCCGACCACCCGAACAGGAACAGGTAGACCATGGCCAGCTTGAAGCCGCCGAAGCCGTGCAGGGCCCAGGTCATGTCGGAGCTGTGCCAGTTCCCGCTGAGGTACGGCACCACGATGAAGATGACCAGCGGCACCATCAGCCCGAGCCCGGTCACGTAGGAGATCCACACCGCCGGGCGGATCCCGAAGATGTTCAGCAGCCAGACCAGCAGGATGCAGGCGATCGCGATGGACTGGGGCAGGCCCACGTGGACGGCGCCGTCAAACACCGACCAGGTGCTGCGGGGGAACCACTGCGCCTGGATCAGGTCGCCGATCAGCACCCCGAAGATGGACAGCACGACCGACCAGCCGATCCAGTAGCCGAACGCCCCGACGGGGCCGACCAGCGAGAACCGCCCGCGCCAGCCCTCGTGCGCGTACAGCGAGATGCCGCCGGGCTTGTCCGGGAACATCGACGCGGTCTCGGCGTAGATCCAGGTCTGCAGCATGCCCACGCCGGCCGATATGGCCCACAGCAGGACCGCTCCCCAGGTGCCCAGCGCGCCCATCGAGAAGCCGAGCGAGGCGATCAAGAAGCCCGGGTTGCACAGGGCGATCACGAACCCGTCCCACCACCGCAGTGCCTTCAGCAGGTGACGCTCGTCGACGAACGCCTCGGCCATCCGGCACCTCCGTTTACTCGGGGTGAACCGTGTTTAGCATGCTGCGAACGTCGTGTCCATGGCCGGTCCTGTTCGGAACGTGACCAGGACCCTACGATGTGGGAATGCGCGGAGCCGAGATCACGGTCCGCTGCGACTGCGGCGGCGTCGGGTACGTTGCGTACGGCCGGCGCTGGCAGTGCCCCTCGTGCGGGCGGCGCTGGGACACCAGCCAGATCCCGGCCGACGAGTACTGGGGCATCATGCGCGACATGCGGCGGCTGCGGATCACGGTGCTGCTCACCGCGCTGGGCCTGGTGGTGCCGGTCGCGGCCCTGGCGGCGGTGGCCGGCGTCCGGATCCTGCTGCTGCTCCCGGTGCTGATGAGCTTCTGGTTCGTGTTCTACATGCCCCGGTGGCGGCGCCAGGTCAGGGAGCGGGCCCGGGCCCTGCGCCGCTGGACGCTGCACCCCGAGTGACCCGAACCGGGCCCCGCCTCGGCCCGTGTTATCTGCGGGTAAACGAAGTTTCCTGCGGATGGCTCCGCGGTGAGCGGAGTTACCCGGCAGGGGAGGCGTCGTCGGGCCCCGGGGTGCCGGGGGACTCGAGCCGGCTGACGTATTCGATGAACTCGCCGAGGGTGGGCGCATCCAGGACCGCCCGGGCCGGGATGTCCAGGCGGAGTTCCGCCGCCAGGCTGCGCGCCACGCGGATGGCGGCCAGGGAGTCTCCGCCCAGCAGGAAGAAATCGTCCTTCGCGCCGACGTGCTCGACCTCGAGGTGTTCCTTCCACAGGTTCGCCGCGGCCACGGCTATGCGCCCGGCGGGCGATTGCGTCCGCGCGGCGGAGCCGCTTGGCCGGATGTCGCGGGCGCGGCGGGCCAGTTCCTGCCGGTCGACCTTGCCGTTCGGGTTGAGCGGCAGCTCGCTGACGACCGCGATGGCGGCGGGCACCAT
>JASHUI010000263.1:0-2540 GCA_030040095.1 Streptosporangiaceae bacterium
CAGGAGTAGCTGGGATCGGCGCCCGCTTGCGCGATGTCGACCTCGCCAGCCGGGGTGTCCACGAACGGCGTCGGCGCGCCGGCCTTGGTGGACGGGCAGAACAGCAGGTTGGCCCAGTTGTACGGGCTACCAGGCTCGCCCGCCAGCGTCGAAGAGTTGTCGCTGAACGGGTACACGATGTCCAGGGCCTCGTCGTCCACGTAGACCGGGTTGCCGTCGCTGGGGGTGCCGGTCAGGATCTCGTTGATGCCCGGGGTGAGGGACGGGTTGGGGCTCGTCCCGTACACGTTGGCCGGGTTGCGGAAGTAGCCGACGCCGGAACTCGGCGCCAGAGTCGGGTCACCGCTCACGCCGTTCCACAGGTTGAGCCGGCCGTTGGAGAACGGCACGATCGCGTCCTGCGAGTCGGCCACGCCGGCGCCAATGGTGCCGCCCCAGCCGGTCGGGGTCACGAACCCGGTGATGCCCGTGACGTCGTTCTGCTCGACGGTGGTCACGCAGGTGCCGAGGGTGATCGCGGTGCCGCCGTTCCCCAGCGTCGCCAGGTCGTTCAGGAACGTGGTTCGAATGCCGGAGCCCGTCACCGGGATCAGCGGGGCGACCCAGTCGCCGGACCCGGTGCCGGTGACACCGAACTCCGACCACGTCGGGCAGCCCGTGGCGATGTTGGCCTCGTAGATCTTCACCAGCTGCTCCGGGGACAGCGCCACCGCGTTGCTGGTGTTGTCCCTGGCTATCGCCAGGTCGTCGGTGGCGATCTTGACGACCTCGAGGCCGCCGGTGAAGTCGGCGCCCTGCGCCGCGGTCGGCTGAGTGGACGTCCGGACGAAGTCGATGAACGGGAGCGAGGTGTTGCCGCTGGTGCCCTGGTTGGCGATCAGGGCATTGAGGCCCGCGCCGCTGCCGTTGATCCGCTGGTTCGGGTAGGTACCCGCGCGCAGCACATCGGTCGGGTTCAGCGGCAGCAGGCTGCTGTCGGTGCTGTTGTTCAGGTAAGCGGCCCGGCCGTTGGAGTCCGCGGTCGCGTCGAAGCTGACGACCTTGTAGGCGCCGCCCGCCGAGTTGAAGCCGGCGTCGCCTTCGGGGTCGCCATCGTCGACGAAGTCCATGATGTACTGCAGGCTGTCCGAGCCGACCCCGACGATGTCGTTGGGCCCGGGGGCGTAGTCGGCCTGGGCCGGCAGCGCCACGCCCACCGAGAGCACCAGGGCCCCCAGCGTGGTAAGCGCAGCCATCAGGCCAAGTGACCGCTTAGCCGGATTCCGCATTGGTGATCCTTCCTTCTTCTTTCTTCAGGAGGCGACGCGATGGGTAATCGCCCGGCACCGATCGAGTGACGCCAGCGGGTAATGGACCAGATTCGCCGCGACGCCGGCGCCGCCGATCGCCGCGTGCCTGCGGAAGGCCGGCGTTGTGAGCGACACCCGGGCCCTCCTGAGAGATTTGTCAACGGTTGCCGATATTATTTACAAAACCGATCTATATTGTCAAGAAAGCGCATGTCGCTCCCCGCTGCTGGTCGCTTGCGGGATTACGGTGAGAGATGGCGCGGGGATTACCGTCGTCGGTCGCGCTCGTGGACCGCGGGCCTGCGGGGCGGTGTATCGGTCAGAGCAGGTTGGGGAGGACCTGGAAGGCGGTATCCGAGACGACCCACAGCACGGCGAGAATGGCCGGGATGCCCACCAGCCAGGTCTGCCAGCGACCCCATCGCGCGCCCGCCCAGACCACGGCCACCACGGTGAGCAGGAGCAACTGCAGCCAGAGGATCAGTGGCAACAGCACGCTGGTGTCGCCGCTCATCGGATTTTCGCTGCCCGGCAGCACGGTGGGCAGGCCGCCCGGGTAGGCCACCGTCTTACCCCGCAGGGTCGCGTCGACGTAGAGCACGGTGTCGGGAGCCCAGGCGCCGCGCCACCCGGGCCCGACGGCGGTGGCGAGGATCAGGCGGCTCTGTCCCGCGGCGAGCGGCGGGGGCAGCGGGTCTCCCGGGTAGCGCAGATCGGTGACGACGTAAGTGAAGCTGCCCTGGCCCGTGGTGACGCGGATGACATCGCCCCGGTGCAGCGCCGCCAGATGCCGGAACGGGGCGCCGAACATGGTCTGCCGGCCCCAGATGACCGACGCGCCTGGCTGCCCGGGCAGCGGGGTGTCCCGCCACAGCCCGGGGCCCCGCTCCAGGACGCCCGAGGTGGTCCCGGCCAGCACGACGTCATCGATCCCGGCCTGCGGCACCTGCAGGATCGCGACCGGAATCCCGAGCGCGAAGTTGTCGCTGGGTGCCTGGCCCGCCGCCACATCCTGGAACGGCGGCGCGACCTCCTGGGCGAGCTCGCTGCGCAGAACGCCGTACAGCTCGTGCTGCGAGCGGGCCTCCTGCAACCCGGACAGCCCGAACGCGTAGGCCAGGAACCAGACGGCCAGCGCGCTGATGGACGCCATCGTCCAGATCGGAACGAGGAACCCCAGCGAAAGCGGCGCACGCGGGCCTGGCGGCGTCGCGGCGGCCCGTGGCTGGCGCGCCCGTGGCTGGCGCGCCC